>JBDOKN010000198.1:0-2273 GCA_039833665.1 Methanocaldococcus sp. | reverse complement strand
TATTTATTGCTTTGGTGAAAGTATGAAAAAAATGAAAGACAAAATCTTTGGTTCTGTCTTTGGTGCGGTTATTGGAGATGCCTTAGGAATGCCAACTGAAAATTTAACAAAGGAAGAGATAAAAAAACTCTATGGATTTGTGGATAACTATGTTGAACCAAAAAACTACTTATCTGGGAAGCTAAACAAAGGAGAATGGACAGATGATACAGAGCAAGCCATCTGCTTAATAAAAAGCTTAACAAAAGAGGGAGTAGATATAAAAAAATTTGCCAGCTGTTTAATAGAATGGAAAAATAAAAATCCCCCAGATATTGGTTTAACCTCACTAATGGCTATTGAAAAATTAAAAAATGATGATTACTCCGGGGTTGATAGTAATAGTTGCGGAGCGGCAATGAGAATCTACCCATTAGGGATTGTATTTCATAACAATCTAAAAAAATTAAAAGAAGAGGTTATAAAGGCATCAAAAATAACCCATAACAACAAAACAGCAATTGCCGGAGCTTTATCTATAGCATTTTTTGTTAGCAGAGCGTTAAATGATAATAAGGATTTTATCTTATTAGATAAATGCTACAACTACATAAAAGACATAGATGAAGAATTTGCTAAAAAATTACTAAAAATTAAAAATTTTAAAAACTTTAATGAGTTATCCCACATCTATAATTACTTTGGAACTGGCGTAAAAACTGATGAAGTTGTCCCTTCAGCAATAGCAACCTATCTATTAACTAATAACTTTAAAGAAGGAATGTTAAAGTGCATAAACGCTGGTGGAGATACTGATAGCTTAGCATCAATGTATGGTGCAATGGCTGGAGCATACTATGGATTTAAAAGCATACCAAAAGAGTGGATTAACGGCTTAAAAAATAAAGAGGTTGTTTTTAAACTTGCTGAGAGATTATATCAATTAATTATGAAATAAATTATTTTATTTTATTGTTTAGTTTTTATTTTTCAATTCTTCAACCCTATCTTTATAAAATAATGCAATAGCTCTTTTTGCAAACACTGCTGTGTAGAATCCAACAAAGGCAGAAACCACTGCAGAAATTACATCAACAATCATCTCCAAAGGGGAGAAAGTAGAATATTTTACAGGAGGTATAGCAAAGATTTTTAATAAAATAAGTGGAAGTTGCACAATAAAATTTATTATCATTACTACAACCCCAACAACTATAATCAATATTATATAATTTAAGTTTATCATTCTAAATATTTCTCTAAACTCAAAAAATCCAGAAAATCCTTTTATAGAGTAATTTACCTCAGCTAACCCTTTATATATCAAATATGCAATTGTTAATATAATCAAAAGTAAAAATCCAAAGCCCATAAATATAGCCCCCAATATCCCCGATAATGCCACTAAAAACGCCCCTACAACAATAAACAAAATTGGAATAATTGCAAAAATTATTGAAAGGACAATCTCCCCGACAAAATATACAAAACCTCTTTTAAGCAAATCAATAATGTTATCCCAATCAGGAAGGATATGGTAATTTTCAACAGTAGTTTTCATCACTCTAACATAATATCCATCAATTATAAAGCCAACAATTAAAGCAATTAAAAATCCAAAACTTGCTACAATTAGAGTTGAGAACAAAAAGTTATAATCCATCCCCATAACTTCGTTAGGGTTAATATAATGTATTAAAAATATAGAGAAGATAATTCCAAATACTGCTCCAATAGCTCCCGAAATTGATGACAACAACCCACCAATTAAACCCTTTTTTACATCTGAGAATACATATTTAAAAGAATTTGATAAATAATTTTCTAATTTCCCCATCATAATCCCCAAATTTATGATTTGTTATAAACAACATCTTCTTTAATTTTTTAATTTATTTAAATTTTATCAAAACATATAACATCCAAATATTTAAATTAATAAATAAAAATAAAAATAAAAAATATGTGTGGGGGAGGGGTGTTTAAACTGTAAATTTTGTTAATCAACTGGAGCCGGCTCCCCAATGGCACGGGTTATCAGCGGTGAGGTGGGGGGCTCACCACTATCCCACCCGTGCCAACGTGTTATTATCAACTTTACCTATATAAACTTTTCGATACAAAAAATTTTAATTAAATTAAAATATCCTTAACTTAAAATAATGTTATTAGATTATTTAATATGCAATATTAGCCAGTTTAAGAATATATATTTTTATAGTTATCCCAATAATTATTGATTGTGATTTCTATTCTTGGAGGTGAATCTATGTCCCCAAGAGTTGGGGTATTTG
>JBDOKN010000197.1:0-1967 GCA_039833665.1 Methanocaldococcus sp. | reverse complement strand
TAGATTATGGTTTATTGCCAAATGATGCTTTAATACTTGCAACATGCAAATATCATAAAATTAAAAATTTAATAACGTTTGATGATGATTTTAAAGGGATTGCTGATAAAGAAGGCATAGAAATTATAAATCCAAAATAATTCTGGTGATAACATGGAAATTGACTATGAAAAAATCGGTTTAAAGGTAGGATTAGAAATTCATCAACAGTTAAATACAAAGAGAAAGTTATTCTGCCACTGTCCTACAATTTTAAGAGATGATGAACCAGATGGAGAGATTGTTAGAGTTTTAAGACCTTCGTTGAGTGAGATGGGTGAGGTCGATAGAGCCGCTTTAATAGAGGCAAGGAAGGGGAAAAAATTCATTTATCAATTTTATAATGATACAACATGTTTGGTTGAGTTGGATGAAGAGCCACCGCATCCACCAAGTGAAGAGGCGTTAAAAATAGCGTTAGAGGTAGCTCTATTAATGAATATGAATATAGTTGATGTAGGATACACAATGAGGAAGATAGTTATTGATGGTTCAAACACTTCTGGATTCCAGAGGACTATATTTTTAGCAAGGGATGGGTATATAGAAACATCTGAGGGAAAAGTAGGAATAACAAGCTTATGTTTAGAGGAAGATGCGGCAAGGAAAATAGAGGATAGAGGAGATGCAGTTGTTTATAACTTGGATAGGTTGGGAATTCCATTAGTTGAGATTTCAACAGCTCCCGATATAAAGACACCAAAGATGGCTAAAGAAGCGGCAAAAAGAATTGGAGAAATATTGAGAGCTACTGGAAAGGTTAAGAGAGGTTTAGGGACAATAAGGCAAGACATTAATATATCAATTAAAGATGGAGCAAGAATAGAGGTTAAGGGAGTTCAGGACTTGGATTTAATTGAAAAGGTTGTAGAGAATGAAGTTATAAGGCAACTAAACCTCTTAAAAATTAGAGATGAATTAAAGAAGAGGAATGCCGAGGTTGTTGAGCAGATATTTGATGTTACAGATATATTTAAAGATTGCAAATCAAAAATCATACAAAATGCCTTAAAGAAAAAGAATGGAAAGGTTAAGGCAGTTTTATTAAAGGGCTTTGCTGGCTTAGTTGGAAAGGAAATCCAACCGGGAAGAAGATTGGGAACAGAGTTTTCAGATAGAGCTAAGGTTATAGCCGGTGTTGGAGGTCTCTTCCATACAGATGAATTGCCAAAATATGGTATTACAGAGGAGGAGGTTAAAAAACTTAGAGAGTTTGTTAATGCAAAGGAAGAAGATGCTGTAATTATTGTTGCAGATGAAGAAAACAAGGTAGATAAGGCATTAGAGGCAGTGATAGAGAGGGCTAAAGAGGCATTAATTGGAGTGCCAGAGGAAACAAGGAGGGCTTTAGAGGATGGAAACACTGCATATTTAAGACCTCTGCCAGGAGCTGCAAGGATGTATCCTGAAACCGATATCCCACCAATAGTTATAAAGAAGGAGTTTATTGAGGAGATTAAAAATAATCTGCCAGAACTTCCAGAAGAGAAGTTTGAGAGATTTAAGAAAGAATATAAATTAAATGATGAATTAGCAAGAAAGATGGTTTTATCTTATTATGTCGATTTATTTGAAGAGCTATGTAAGAAATTTAAGAATGTTAAGCCGGTTTTAATTGCTACAACATTGGAAAATACACTGAAGGAAATTAAAAGAGAAGGGTATGATATTGATAAGTTGGAAGAAAAGCACTTTGAAGAGACATTTAAGGCATTGTCTGATGGTAAAATAGCCAAAGAAGGAATTGTTGAGGTTTTAAAGGGATTTTGTGAGTTTCCAGATAAAAGTATAGATGAAATCTTAGAGATTAAAGGATTGAAAGGATTATCTAAAGAAGAAGTTGAGAAAATTATTGGAGAGATAATTAAAGAACACTTAGATGTGGTTAGAGAAAAAGGAGAAAAGGCATATGGGTTTTTAATGGGTAG
>JBDOKN010000196.1:0-7706 GCA_039833665.1 Methanocaldococcus sp. | reverse complement strand
GGTAGGAAAGATAAATCATATATTGTTGGAAAATCACCAAGTGGTGATGAAACAGAAATTTTTGACAAAATAAGCGAAGATATTGCTTTAAAACATTTAAAGCCATTTAATGTTAATATTGTGAGTGAGGAGTTGGGAGTTGTTGATAATGGTAGCGAATGGACTGTTGTTATAGACCCTGTTGATGGTTCATTCAATTTTATAAATGGGATTCCATTTTTTGCATTTTGCTTTGGAGTATTTAAAAATAATGAACCATATTATGGCTTAACCTACGAATTTTTAACTAAAAGTTTTTTTGAAGCATACTCTGGAAGAGGGGCTTATTTAAATGGAAAAAAGATTAAAGTTAAGGATTTCAATCCAAAAGATATAATTATAAGCTATTATCCAAACAAAAAAATAGATTTGGAAAAATTAAGGAATAGGGTTAAAAGAGTAAGGATATTTGGAGCTTTTGGTTTGGAGATGTGTTATGTAGCTAAAGGCACTTTAGATGCTGTTTTTGATGTGAGACCAAAAGTTAGGGCTGTTGATATCTCTTCCTCATATATCATTTGCAAGGAGGCAGGGGCTTTGATAACAGACGATAATGGGGAAGAGCTGAAATTTGAGCTGAATGCAACAGATAGATTAAACATTATTGTAGCAAATAGTAAGGAGATGCTAAATTTAATTTTAGACCTTCTATAAGTTTTTAAAAATTTTATCGCAAAAATAATATTAAAAATTAAAAAAATTAAATGCTCTCAACTTTTATAGTGTTTGTTTTCTTTTGACCTATTGGATGACCTAAGGTTATTAAATAAATCCCCTTACCAATCTCTTTTTTAGCTATACTTTTAGATGTGTTAATTATGTTCTCCATATCTTCAAATTCTTCCATCAAACAGCTTTCAACCCCCCAGACCAACCTTAATTTTCTTAAAGTTTTTATATTTGGTGTTGGAGCTATTATTTTATTATTTACCCTTAATTTAGATATTAACTTAGCAGTTCTTCCAGAGTAGGTTGGAGTTATAACCAACTTGACATTTAATTTTTTATATAACTCATAAACGGCATAAACTAAACCCTCATCAATACTCTCAACCTCTAAGCAAACTCTGTCTCCAAACTCCTCGTAATGTTTATCTGCCACTTCCGCAACTCTATTTAAAACTTGTATTGCCTCTATTGGATATTTTCCAATAGTTGTTTCGTTGGAGAGCATTAAACAGTCAGTTCCATCGTATATTGCGTTAGCTATATCGGTAATCTCAGCCCTCGTTGGAAATGGATTATTTACCATAGAATCCAATATCTGCGTGGCTGTTATTGACAAAATTCCATATTTATTGGCTATCCTCAATATATTCTTTTGTTCAATTGGAATATTTTCTATTGGAATTTCAACACCCAAATCTCCCCTTGCCACCATCACCCCATCACTTTTTCTTGCTATCTCTTTTATATTATTTAATCCCTCTTTTGTCTCTATTTTTGATATAACTTCACAATCTCCCTTATATTCAGCTATAATGTCCCTCAATTCCTTAACATCCTCTTTATTCCTAACAAAAGATAGGGCAATATATTCAAAATCATTATTTACAGCAAATTTTATATTTTTTAAGTCAGTTTCATCAATTATTGGCAGTTCTATCCTTGTATCTGGGAGATTAACCCCCATGCCCTCTTTAACTTCTCCACCAACCTCTACAACGGCTACAATTTTATCATTTTTTTCTACAACTCTCAGCTTAATCTTCCCATCGTTGATTAAAATAAAATGCCCCTCTTCAATTGTGTCTATGGCATAATTAAACTTTATATCCTCCCCAATAACAACCTTGTCCCCTACCTTCAATATTTTATTTTTTACTTCCTTAATCCTAATTTTTATTCCCTTTAAATCCATAACCTTGGCAATGTTATTTTTTTCCAAAATATTCAAAAATCTCTTGCAATAACCTGTTGTAGCATGTGACATGTTAAATCTAACTCCATCTATCAAATTTATTGCTTTATCTAATTTATCCTCTAAGGAAGGACCTAAAGTAACTAAAATTTTAGTTTTTCTCATTATTCCCACCAAAACTCATTATAAAATAAATCAAAATCTTGGGTGTATTTTTTACCTATCCTTAAAGCTATTTCTGCCTTAGCTAATTCCCTGCCAAAATAAGCGGCATGGTCTAACTTTTTTATTAAATTTAATCTTATCGCGGTCTCATAAATTTCTTTTGGTTTCTTTCCCCTAATAATCAAAGTTGGTTCTCTCCTCTTATTGAAGTATATTACTACAATTTCTTTACTTTTTCTATCAATCTCTATCTTAAAACTTCCCTCATCCAATACCTGCCTTTTATTCTCCTCAGCTTTAATTACTGGAACTTTGTAATTGTTAAATGTTATCTCCTCTTCAAATCTCTTATCCTTATAATTTATTAGATTATATCCCACATCTTTTGGTAAAGAATTCCTTTTTTTAGCCAAAAACATCATCTTTGAGGCAATCTTTAACTCTTTTATTGAAAATTTGCATTTTGCACTTGCTTCTGGTGTAAATAATATATTGGCGTTGATTTCAGAAGCAATTGCAGTTAATAAAGCATTGACTCCATTGCTATCAGCATCAAAAAGCTCTGTAACATTTCCAACACCAAAAAATAATGGAATTTTATTCCTTTTTTTAAATTCTCTACATGCAATAACACTCTCTATAAAATTACATCCGGCGTTATTTATTGGCTCTAAAATTGGGTCGGCAACTATTTTTTCAATGCCTGCATCAATCAATTTTTTTATATTTTTCTCCAATGACTTTATTTTCCCTTCAATTGTTTCTGGAACATAGTTTGTTTTATAGTTCGTTGGCAGAACAACAACTGCCGTATCTGAATCTTTTAAATAAGGTATTAACTCATCCATATTTCCGGCATCAACGCTTAAAATCATATCAGCCCCTAAATTTATCGCCGTAATCAACTCTTTCGTGTTTAAGGTATCTACGCTGATTGGATTGTCAGTTAAATCCCTCGCTATTTTTAACATCTCTTTAATTTTATCTGCATTATTTTCATTACTAACCATCCCTAAATCAATCATATCAGCCCCACTTTCTAAGTAATATATTATTCTTTCCTCTAACTCTTTCTCTTTTAGCCATGGAGTATGAACTATTTCCCCCAAAACTCTCATTGGAAATTTATCCCCAACTTTTAACTTACCTATCTTTACATCTCCCTCTCCCAACTCCTGCTCTTCTGCTCTTTTAATTTCCTCTTCACATCTCTTTTTAATAATTTCTAATAGTTGTAAATCGGCATATTCCTTGGTTGATAGTTTTATTTTATCTAAATTTTCAATTAATATTGGGATATCTGACGCTTCTCTTGTAGATTTAAAGCATTTTATTCCTGTTTCTTCTTCAACTTTCTTTAAATCGTGTCTTATCAATCCAGTTACTAAAACAAAATCGTAAATATCTTTTAATTTTTTTCCAAATTTCTCTTCTAATTTTTTAATCTCCTTTATTATTAAATTTGGTGTTAAAAATGCCGCCACTGATATGTTTGCTACATGCACATCAACAAAATCATATTTTTTTATGGCATCTTTAACTTTCTTTTCAGCTAATTTTCCAGTTATTATTAGAATTTTCATAGTCCCCCTCAAATTTTAACAATAATTAAGCTAAAATAATATTTTTAATATTATAACTAACCATTACAATTCAAAATATTTCAATATGTAATTATAGATTTTAATGAGTATTATTAAATTTTATGAAGGTATTAATATACCAAAATCAAACCAAATACCTTTTATATTATTTATTTTGTTAGATTTTATTTAGATAATTATTCCTATTCAAATTTATGGTGGATAATATGAAGTTCGTAGAGAAGACAAAAATAAACTTTGAAAATCCCATAGTTGTTGAAGCATTTCCTGGAACTGGATTGGTTGGTAGTATAGCAGGATTTCAAATAATAAAAGAATTAAAATTAAAATATTATGGATACTTTGAGATTGAAGGGATTCCCCCACTCACAACAATAGAAAAAGGAATCCCTTACCCACCAGTTAGAGCTTATGCAAATGAAAATATAGTCATTTTATTTTCAGATGTAATAATTCCTCCAATTAAGATAAATGAATTGGCTGAAATTATAGTTAAGACATTTTTAAATAAAAACCCTAAGTTGTTCATTTCTCTTGGGGGAATAATGGCTGGAAAATCAGAAAAGGTATTTGGTATAGCCAATAAAGAAGATTTAATAGATAATTTAAAAAATTATGTTGAAATATTTAATTTTGGAGTTGTTGGAGGTATGGGGGGAAATTTATTAATAAAATGCCAAGATAATGGACTTGGTGCTATCGGCTTATTAGCTGAAACCGTTGGAGTTAGACCAGACCCAAGAGGAGGGGCTAACTTGTTAGAAGTTTTAAATAAGATGTTCAATTTGAATGTAAATGTTGAAAATTTAATTAAAGAGGCAGAAGCCATTGAAAATAAACTTAAAGAGTTGGCAGAGCAACATTTAAAGATGATGTCAAAGAGTAGAAAGGAATATCCTATGTATATTTAGGATAATTTATACTTCTTCTCAAAATATTTTGGAATACATAAGGTATTAATGAACTCTTTCCGTTAGGAAGGAGTTCAAACTTCCTTAAAAAATTTTATTCAGTTTTGAAAAGAACTATACTTTTTGGTGGTATTATGAAAGTTTATGGATTGTTTGGGATTAATGAGAAGGCAATAAATAATTTTATAGAAAATCATGTAAAAACATTTACTATAATCAACGCATTAAACTTAGAGACAGTTAAAAATCTAAAAGAGGGAGATTTGGTTTTTATAACATCAACACTTAGGGAAGATTTAAGAAATGGAACTGAGGGAGTTTTAGGAAGGGTTTTAAATGTTAAATTATCTCCTCAACTAATAAGTGGATTTGAAGAAAAGGAGATTATAGCTGGGAGGGTCCAAGTTGAGATGTTGGGCTTTGCTAAATGTGTTAATGTTGAAACAATCCAAGTTGAGATAGCATTTAGGATGTATTAAGTTTTATTTTATCCAAATCTTTACCTATAATCTATTTTTTATTGTTATTTTGGTAGTTTCTTCATTTCTTTTGTTAGTTCCATTATTGATATCATTATTATTCCCATTATCTCCTCTATTTTCACATTTTTGTTTGTCATCATCAATTTTCCTATCTTTTTTATTGCTTTTATAACTCTCTTCAACAGATTCAGCCCACTTTATCATCTCATTATAAACCTTATCCTGCCTCAGTAAGTTTTTATTGCCTATCAGTATAAGCTTCCTCTTAGCCCTCGTTATGGCAACATTCAACCTTCTCAAATCTCTTAAAAATCCAAAGTTTTTTGTTCTAACAAACGATATAACTATTGCCTCGTTCTCTCTACCTTGAAATCCATCAACGGTATTAACCTCCACATCTATATTTTGCTCTTCAAACAACCTCCTTAAATATCTAACTTGGGCATCGTAAGGAGTTATAACATTTGTTGGTATTTTATACTTTACAAGTTTTTTAACGACCTCTAAAACCTTCTCCGCCTCCTCTATATTGTAGTAAGATGGAGATTCTTTATCTTTCCTCTCAATACCTTCAACATGTATAAATTGGACTGGAATTTCATTTATAATATCTTTATCAATCTCATCAATCTCCTCCTCTTTAACTAAATCTAATAATGTAATGTTTTTAACACTCTCATCTGCCTTTAATTTGTTATCATAAAACATCTTGTTTGGGAATTCCATGATTTTTTCATTCATCCTATACTGAATCTCCAATATTGAAGAAAACTCTGGATATTTTTTAATTAATCTCTCAAATAGTGTCTTTTTTAACTCTTCATTTTCACTTAAAACTGTTGGTGGTAATTGCTTATGGTCTCCCGCCATAATTAACTTTTTCCCTTTAACAATTGGGATTAAACAAGATGGTTCCATCGCCTGGCTTCCTTCATCTATAACAACAACATCAAACTCCCATCCTTTTAAAATCTCTGAGCCAGCCATTGAGTTTGTTGATACAATAACATCCGCCTCTGCTAAAATTTCATTGGTAATTTTTTCAACTATCTCATCTAAATTTTTTATAATTTTACTAATCCTCCTATTTCTTATAATCCACTCCGCCATACTGATGATTTTTTCCTTTGGAACTCCCCTATAATCCTTCTTTTTCTTAGCCACTTTTAGAATTTGCTCATCACTCATCCCCCTTCTCCATCTTGGAGATGGCTTTAAAAATTTATCCCTCTGCTCCTTAATCTCTTTAATTTTTTCTTTTAGGGATAAAATTTCCTGATATTTCTCATGGTTTTCAATTAGATATGGTAGGGAATGTTGTATTAAATCCTTTGAAATCCTTGTTGGATGTCCAACCCTAACAACTTTTAAATCAGGATATTTTTTAATTAGATACTCTAATATGTTATCAGCCGCTATGTTGGAATCTGCTGTAGCTAAAACTTTATGTTTGTTAAATTTAACCTCTTGGACAATAACCTCCGTCAAAGTCCTCGTTTTTCCAGTTCCCGGGGGACCGTGGATGAGATATAAATCTTTACTTAAAACTGCCTTTTTAACAGCCAATTTTTGGGATTCATTCAAATGTTTATCATAAAACTCCAATTCAATATCCTCCCTCAATGGCTTTTCTGGATGTTCAATACCTAATATTATATAAGCTAATTTATCCCTCTTTTTTGCAAATTCCTTTAACGCCTCTTTCATTCTTTTAAATGTTATGTCATTAACATACAAATCAACTCTCACCCTCTCTTTATAAACCCATCTTGGGACATCAACATCAAAAGCCACGTCTATAAAGTTCTTTCCCACATAAATGACATTTGCATATAAATCACTCTGTAATGGATTTTCTTTGCTGATTAATACAACATCTCCTGGCGAAATTTCTGTTTTAAATGGCTTTTTTCTACCAAACCTTACAATAGTGCATCCTAAACTCTCCCCTAAAAACTTACCCTTTAAATTTAAAATTGCCCTTCCAACATTTTCCCTCTTTTTTCCCAATCTAATTATCTCATTTTTATGAAAATCCATTTCACATTTTCTCTCAATCTCAATCAAATCCCTAAATTTTTTTACATATAAATCCACTAAATTCAAGATATCACCATGTTAATCAGTTATTTCAAAAAATTATTAAAAAGCAATACACTTTATGTTAAAATATGAGATATTAAGATATTGCATTAAGAGGAGCTGTATGACACATAAGAAAAAAGATAAAGCAAGTTCCTAAATACCTAAAAAGTAAAAATTTTTCCAATTATCTCAGGAGCATACACAGACAAAATTATCACTAAGGCAATAATTATCATATCCCTCCTAACCAATTTTATCTCTTTCTCAATTTTTTCATCTAAATACTTATCCCCTTAGTAGCCAATTCTCCCATCAATTCATCCTTTAACTCTGTCTTAACTACTAATTTTTCCTCTTTGACAATCTCAATAATAGCATTATATAGCTCCTCTGCCTTCTTTTCAATCTTTAACATTCTTATGGATAAAATATAAAACATTAAATCAAAACTGCTTTCAATATTTTTTCTTCTATTAGTTTTATAATTATCTATATATTATATACTCTTCTAAATCAACTCTCCAACTATTACATTATCCTTATTTCTCAAAATTCTCAC
>JBDOKN010000195.1:0-4453 GCA_039833665.1 Methanocaldococcus sp. | reverse complement strand
ACCCTCTGGATTTTGAATTGATAAAGTTATTTTCTCCTCCATGTCTATCTACCTAACTGCCTTTATTATGGTTATTGGATTCCTTGCTAAAAACATGTGTCCAGAAGGGATTTTTTTGCTATAAGAAATAAAAACATTAACCGCTTCAACGTCATAACCTTTATTTTCCAATTCGTTCATTATTTTAACCGCATTCTCTAAAACGATTGTGTTGGCAACAATGTGATTTATGCCTTTTTTATCTAAAATTTTTATTATTTTTTCAACATTTTTTGTCCCACCTATAAAAGCTTTATTGAACTCTAATTCATCTAAAACATCCTCTGCCCTACCTTTTATGACTTGGCAGTTTTTAATATTGAATTTTGCCAAATTTTGTTTAGTTAGTTCAATGGCGTCATCTAAGTAATCTATGGCATAGACGAACTTGCATCTTCTTGCTATTTCAACAGTCATCCCTCCACTTCCACAGCCAACATCAACAACAACATCATCTTTATTTAAATTTAATTTTCCAACGCTTATCGCTCTTATTTCCTCTTTAGTTATTGGAACTCCTTCTTTTCTTATAAATTCTTCATCTGGAATCATAGATTTTCACCAAGCCATAAATATACTATGATAGATATGGATAGATATGAATAATAATATATGACTATGGAACTATAAAATGGGGGAGGGATATGAACTACTCAATAAGATTATTCAAAATTATGGGAATTCCAATAGAGTTGCATATAACTTTTATTTTATTTTTAGCGGTTATAATTGGGCTGTCTATAATGAACAACAACCTATTTTGGGCAGTTCTCTTCATTTTATTATTTGTATCTGTTGTTTTACATGAACTTGGGCATAGTTATGTTGCTAAGAAGTATGGAGTAAAGATAGAAAAAATTTTGCTATTGCCTATTGGTGGAGTGGCAATGATGGATAAAATCCCAAAAGAGGGAGAGTTAAAGATAGGAATAGCTGGACCTTTAGTTAGCTTTATCATTGGGATAACTTTATTAATTATATCTCAATTTTTTGATATAAATATAAATGGATATCCCTTATTATACACACTAAGTTTATTAAACTTAATGCTTGGGAGCTTTAACTTAATTCCTGCCTTTCCTATGGATGGAGGGAGGATATTGAGAGCTATATTATCAAAAAAGTATGGTTATTTGAAATCAACAAAGATAGCGGCAAATATTGGGAAGAGCTTAGCTTTAATTATGTTAATACTTGGTCTTTTATCTATGAACATTATCTTAATCTTAGTTAGCTTGTTTGTTTATTTTGGAGCTGAACAGGAGAGCAAAATTATAGAGATTGAGACAATATTTAAAAATATTAAAGCAAAGGATGTTATGACACCAAATCCAATAAGTGTTAGTCCAGACATGAGTGTAGAGGAGTTTTTGGACTTTATGCTTAAACATAAGTATTTTGGATATCCAGTAGTTGAAAATGGAAAGTTAATTGGCTGCATTGGTATGAGCAATATACACAAAAAAGAAGGAACTGTAAGGGATTATATGGAAAAGCCAGTTGTAGTTAGTGAGGATACTGATATAAAAGAGATTCTAAGAAAAATGGCTAATACGGATAGAGTATTTGTTGTAGAAGATGGAAAATTAAAAGGGATAATATCAAAAACAGACATCTTGAGGGCTATGAGTATATTGGAGTTAAAAGAGGAGTTAGAACATTAAATTAAAATTTATTCCTTTTTTTGTGGTTGCTTCCATTCCATATAGCCACATTTTCCACATGCGTATCTGTTTAAGTGCTCAGCCATGAAAACTCCAGGCCCACATCTTGGGCAGGTCTTCTTTAATCTAACAACTTTATCTCCTTCAATTTTGTAATATTTGTATTTTGCAGTTTTTTTACCCTTTGTCATTATTCTCCCTCCTCAACTGCTGTTTCTTCTTCTATTTTATTTTTTCTTAAGATATGTTCTCTTTCAACTAATTTCAGCATCTCTTCATTATCATACAACTTAGCATAACCTCTTGCCCTCTGCATTCCTGCCTCTTCAACAATTTTTTCAACTATTAATAAATCCTTATTTGCATTTAATATTGCTGCGAGCTTTAACTTAACATCTTTGAATGTTGGTGTAGCTCCGTCGTGGTCTACAACGAATCTGTATTCTTTCCTCTTTAACAATGGATTGTATCTTTCTGATAATATTTTTATTTCCATCATAGTATCCCCTCTTAAATTTTTTTGAATTGTTTTAATATTTCATCAATCTCTTGTTTTAGTTTTTCATCTATTTTTAATATAACGATACCTTCATCTGGTTGTCCATATAAAACATAAGTCCCGATAGGAAAGTATTTGATAACGATTAAAGCGAGTAAATCTTCTTCACCATCAACCAGTAGGGCGATGTCTCTATCATTTATTGTAGATAGATATTTAATACTTTCTATTGCTTCATCAGATATGCATCCAGGAGGATTTTTTACCTTAATAATTTTTTTAAATGTATGGTTTATTTTAACGGGAATATTTCTTTTGGTTTTTAAGTCAAAAATGGAAAGTTTTGGGATTATGTTATTTTCAATTACAGTTTTTGTTACAATGTCACCAACAGTTACGATATCTCCATCTATATCTGGTAGTGTTTTATATACTTTTCCAAAGGGCTTTTTTAATTTTTCCCTCAACTCTTCTGGAAGCTTTAACATAATATTTCCTCTACTCCTTTACACTTAATGCATATTTCCCTTTAATATCTATTCCTGCCTTTTTAGCAATCTCTGATTTTTCTGGATTTATAACTATTAAAAGCCCAATCCAGTTTTCACTTGTCGGAGAGTGGCATATTGGACATGTTTCATCATTTGTTAGGTATTTACATTTTAAACATGCTCTCATAACCTCACCTTATTCTTGATTTTGCTTTTTAGCTTTTTCCTCCTCAATCCACTCCAATTTCCCCAAGTATGGTTGTCTCATGGTTAATGCTATCTTACTTCCTCTCTTTCTCTCTGCCTTCAAACTTATAGCAACAATCCTCGCCCTAACATAATCTCCAATCTCTAAAACTTTACCAGTTTCTTTTCCAATAATCGCCTCTCTTTTTGGGTCGTAAGAGACGTAGTCATCCATAATTTGTGAGACATGAATTAATCCATCCAAAGGACCTAACCTTACAAAGCTTCCAAACTCAACGACATCAACAACCTCTCCTTCTATGAGCTCATACATTTCTGGGATATAGACGAGGGTCTCAAATACAACCGGATGATAGGCAGAACCGTCTCCATGCACTACTTTACCCTCTCCAATATCCTTTACATCCACAATGGATAAAACAAATCCAACATCTTTATCTAATCTTCCTTCATACTTTTCCATGAGAATTTTTTTCACCGTCTCTTTTAAATCCTTACCAAATTCTTCTGGCGGAACTCTAACAACGTCAGCAATCTCTAAAATTTTATACATAAGATATTCACCCCTCAACTCAATTAAATTAGTAAAAAATAGAGAATAGCCATCATATTATTGATATTATAAAAAACGATAAAAATGCAATATTAGTTTTGCTATAAACCTATATTTATAATTAACCATGCAAAAATTGTTATAAATCATGAAACGAAAAGTATATATATGAGAAAATTCATTGTAGAGAGTGCTTACAAAACATGGTGGAAGAGGACCCGTAGCCTAGCCTGGATAGGGCACCGGCCTTCTAAGCCGGGGGTCGGGGGTTCAAATCCCCTCGGGTCCGCCAATTTTTCTATTTTTTATTTCATTGCTCCGGTGGTGTAGTCCGGCCAATCATGCGGGCCTTTCGAGCCCGCGACCCGGGTTCAAATCCCGGCCGGAGCATCATTATCTTATAAAAGTTTATATTTATTAATTTGGATTAATAGATTATTTTGAGGAGTTGTATGCTATGCGTTAAATGCAAAGGCAAAGGCTACTGCGGAAAACAGCCATGTCCTCTTTTACAAAATATCTATAAATCTAAATTTAAAGAGATTTTAAAATACCTCCCAGAAATTAAAACCGATATCTTTGGAAACTCAGCATCGTTTTTCGTTGGAAGGGTTGGGTATCCAAACATATTTGTGTCTCCCCTCGTTGGTAATTTTGAAGATGTTGAACATCTATATGGACTTAAAAAAAGAAGAAATATTAAAAATTAGGTTAAATCTATTTTCCCCAAGAATTAAAGTAAATGCTTATAAAATCAATACACTAATTGAAAAATTACAGGAAATAGCTATGAGTATAAAACCAGTAGATTCTGAAGTGGAATTTTATAATAAACCAAAAATAGTATTGCCATTTTTTAATGATATCCCACCTATTGGTCCAGTTGGTGAATTAAAAAGATTAAATTATGACAACCCAAAAATTCCACGAATTGTTGATAAGGTAATTGATGATTATTCAATTGAAGGAGTTTTAAAAATTTATAAAAAATTTGATGAAA
>JBDOKN010000194.1:0-3525 GCA_039833665.1 Methanocaldococcus sp. | reverse complement strand
TTAAAAAAGGCAGGAGAGATGGGATTAAAAAAAGTTGCAGTTGTTGGATTGCCTTGCCAAATTAATGGTTTAAGAAAGTTGCAATACTTCCCATATCATGCCAAGCACGACCCTGAATTAGGAAGAGATGGAAAGCCAGTAAAACTGCCAAAAATAGAGTATTTAATTGGATTGTTCTGCACTGAAAAGTTTGAATACAATAGTTTGAAAGAAGTTCTATCAAAGCATGGAATAGACATTGAAAAAGTTGAGAAATTTGACATTAAGAAAGGAAAACTCCTCGTCTATATAAATGGAGAGAAGAAAGAATTTGACTTGAAAGAGTTTGAAATTTGCACTGGATGTAAGATGTGCAGGGATTTTGATGCAGAGATGGCAGATGTTTCAGTTGGTAGTGTTGGAAGTCCAGATGGTTATTCAACAATCATAATAAGAACTGAAAAAGGGGAGGAAATTAAAAACGCCTTAGAGTTAAAAGAAGGAGTCAATTTAGAAGAAATTGAAAGATTGAAGCAATTAAAATTAAAAAGATTTAAAAAAGAAGTTGAGAGAAGGAGAGAAAATAATGAATACGTCTCATTCTACTGGTTATCTGATTATGGAGGGATTGGTAAGAGAGCAGATGGGACTTACTTTATAAGAGTTAGGGCTAAACCGGGGGGCTGGTATAAGCCAGAGGAAATAAAAGAAATTCTAAATATTGCTGAAGAATACAATGCAAAAATAAAAGTAACCGATAGAGCCGGTTATGAACTCCATGGCATCAGTGGATTTGATGTTGAAGATATTGTTTTAAGGTTGAGAGAAAAAGGTCTTCTAACCGGTTCAGAAGGTCCATTAGTTAGAGCAACATTGGCTTGTCCAGGGGCTGGAAATTGTAGTAGTGGTTTGATAGACACAACAGAACTATGTAAAATCATTGAAGATAAATTTAAAGAAAGACCTGCTCCATACAAATTTAAGATTGCAATTAGTGGTTGTCCAAATGGCTGTGTAAGACCACAAGTTCATGATATTGGAATAGCTGGAGTAAAATATCCAATGGTAAATGAAGAAAAATGTAATGGCTGTGGAAGATGTGCAGAGGTTTGTAAGGTTGAAGCAATAGATATAAGGGGAGAAACATCTTATACCAACTACAATGTATGTGTTGGATGTGGTAAGTGTATTAAAAACTGTCCAAATGAGGCAAGAGAAGTTAAAGAAGAGGGCTATTTAGTTTATGTTGGTGGAAAATCAGGTAGGGAAATTATTGAAGGAATTAAAATGAAATTAATGAGTGTTGATGAAATTATAAACTTCATTGATAAGGTGTTGGTTGTTTATGGAAAATATGCTGAAAAACCACAAAGAGAAAGGTTAGCTGCTGTTATGAAAAGAGTTGGTTATGGAAAATTCTTAGAAGAAGTAAAAGAATTGATGAAAAAAGAATCCGTCTAAATTAACTTTTTATTTTTTTATTTTTATTTTTTCAAAAGTTATATTTAAAAATTTAATTTAAAGAATTAATCGTGAATTCCCTTTTCGGTTATCCTAAACATTGCCTCAGCATCTGGTAAGTGTGGAGAGTCGTAGAGCTTAGCAACCCTCTTATCACCCTTTGCCTTTCTTAGGAATATTCTAAATGTTGCAGCGTGTCCAACAATATGCCCCCCAATCGCCTGCTCTGAAGGTCCAAATAAAGCGTCTGGTCTTGCGGCTACTTGATTAGTTACAATAACAACACAGTTGTATAAATCAGCTAATTTGTTAAGAGTAGCCATGTGCCTTCCTAACTTTTGCTGTCTCTCTGCCAATTTGCCTCTTCCTATATATTCAGTTCTGAATGTTGATGTTAGTGAATCAACTATAACCAACTTTATATTATGTCCCTCTCTTATTAAATTCTCAACATTTTCAGCATAAAGCATCTGCATATCTGAGTTGTAAGCCCTTGCAACGAAGATGTTGTTTAAAACTTCATTTCCATCCAAACCCAAAGCTTCTGCCATTTGAATAATCCTCTCTGGTCTAAATGTTCCCTCTGTATCAATATAAACTGCCTTTGGTTCATTTAATATTTCCTCTTTTATTGAATCATCTGCCACTATTCTCTCTGGGCATTGCAAATTAACACATGCCTGATGAGCTATCTGGGTCTTACCAGAACCAAACATTCCAGCAAACTCTGTAACTGACTGACTTTCCAATCCGCCTCCTAAAATTTCATCTAAGTTCTTGCTTCCAGTTGAGAGCTTCCATATATTCTTTCTTTGAGATAAAACTTCACTTCCACTTTTAAATCCTAAATTACAGAGTTCTCTTGCCGCCTCTATAATCTTTGCAGCAGCTTTCTCACTAATCCCATCTATTTCTGTTAACTCACCAATAGATGCAGTTGCAATTTTCATAAAGTCAGTGTAACCTGCCTCTTTTAACTTTTCAGCTGTTGTTGGTCCAACTCCTGGCAGTTGGGTTAAGTCATCCATTATATCACCATAAGCATGAATTTGTAATTGTTAATATATGAATAAATTGGAAGGTAATAGATGATATTGCCAAAGAAATATATGAAGGTTATCATACATCAATTGTCATATTTGACTATATAAGGATTTTGGTTTATAATTACAGTATATTTCAAAAAGAAGAGAATCTATAAAAATAAGATATATAGTAAATATATACTGAGGGGGTGTTAGTATGATATCAAAGTATTTAGTTAGAGATGTGATGAAAAAAGGAGTTGTTGAAGTAACCTTAGATACAAAATTAAGTGATGTCATTAAAACAATGGCAAAGTATGATATATCATCTGTAGTTGTATCAGATGGTGAAACCTTTTGGGGAATTATAACAGATACAGATGTATTGAAGCATTACAATGAGTTGGATAAAACAGCGGAAGAGGTAATGACAACAAATCCAATAACTGTGAGCCCAGAAGCTCCATTAGAGAAAGCCGTGGAGATTATGGCTGAAAAAGGAATCCACCACTTATATGTTAAATCTCCATGCGAAGATAAAATTGTTGGTGTTTTAAGCTCAAAAGATATTATAAAGCTATTTTCTGATTTGATTAAATAAGTTTATAAACTTTAACTTGCTATTATCATTTTTATTTTTTTATTTCTTCTTATTTGGCTGTTATTAAATAACACATAACATAAAATTTAAATATATGATTATGTAATTTACAAGCGGTGATAAGCATGAAGATTTATGTTGAGGGCTATGGATGCGTTTTAAACACTGCCGATACAGAAATTATAAAAAACTCTTTAAAAGAGCATGGATTTGAGGTTGTAGATAACTTAGAAGAAGCAGATATAGCCATAATAAACACATGCGTTGTTAGATTAGAAACAGAGAATAGAATGATTTACAGAATAAATGAGCTAAAAAATTTAGGAAAAGAAGTTGTTATAGCTGGATGCTTACCAAAAGCTTTAAAAAATAAAGTTAAAGGATTTTTACATATATATCCAAGGGAAGCTCATAAAGCTGGAGAGATATTAAAAACTTACATTGAAAAAAAATATAGAA
>JBDOKN010000193.1:0-2084 GCA_039833665.1 Methanocaldococcus sp. | reverse complement strand
TGCTATGAGGTAATAACCCACGGTGTTGAATTAGCTACCCTTGTCTTTATGCAGTATGAGAAGGTTGGAGATAACTATAAAGAGATTCCATTAAAGATTGTTGATACTGGTTATGGAATTGAGAGGTTTGTCTGGGCTTCAACTGGAGAACCAACAATATACGATGCCATATTTAAAAATATCATTAATAAGTTGAAGGAAGATGCAGGAGTTAAAGATATAGATAAAGAGATATTAGCTAAAATTACAGAAGTTGCTGGATTAATGGATGTTAAGGATGTCGGAGATTTAAGAAAGTTGAGGGAGGAGGTTGCTAACAAGGTAAATATTCCAGTTGAGGAGTTAGATAAGTTAATTTCTCCTTATGAAGATATATATGCAATAGCAGACCACACAAGGGCTTTGGCTTTTATGTTAGGAGATGGAATAGTCCCATCAAATGTTAAAGATGGTTATTTAGTTAGAATGTTAATAAGAAAGACGTTAAGGCATATGGATAGGTTAAACCTCTCAATGCCAATAACTGAGATTGTTGCAATGCAGTTAAAGGAGTTAAAGGACTTATATCCAGAGTTATTGGATATGGAAGATTACATTATGGAAATTTTAGACATTGAAACAAAGAAATACAGGCAGACAATTGAGAGAGGAAAAGGAATTGTTAAAAGGTTATTAAAGAGCAAAAAAACCATTGACTTAGATGATTTAATTGAATTGTATGACAGCCATGGATTACCGCCAGAGATAGTTAAAGATGTTGCCAAATCTTTAGGAAAAGATATTAAAATTCCAGATAACTTTTACACAATAGTTGCTGAAAGACATGAGAATAAAGAGGAAGTTGAGGAGAAAGTTAAACTGCCAGAAGTTGATGTTGAGAAAACTAAACTGCTATTCTATGAATATCCAAAGATGAAGGAGTTTGAAGCAAAAATCTTAAAGGTCGTTGATGACTATGTAATCTTAGATAAAACTGCATTTTATCCAGAGGGAGGGGGGCAGAAGGCAGATACTGGATACATAATAAAAGGAGATAAAAAGTTTAGAGTTGTTGATGTGCAAAAAGAGAATGACATAGTTTATCACAAAATAGAGAACTTAAATAATGGACTAAAAGAAGGAGACATCATTAGAGGAGTTGTTGATTGGGATAGGAGATTAAGTTTAATGAGACATCACACAGCTACACACATAATAAATGCCGCAGCACAAAAAGTTTTAGGGAAACACGTTTGGCAGGCAGGTTCAGATGTCGATGTAGATAAGGCAAGGTTGGATATAACTCACTATAAGAGAATAAGCAGAGAAGAGTTAAAAGAGATTGAAAGAGTAGCTAATGAGATTGTTTTAAATAACTACAATGTAAAA
Source organism: Methanocaldococcus sp. (assembly GCA_039833665.1). Lineage (GTDB taxonomy): Archaea > AGJL01 > Methanococci > Methanococcales > Methanocaldococcaceae > Methanocaldococcus. The sequence continues at coordinate 716 of JBDOKN010000193.1, read as the reverse complement.
AGTGTATTTATGGACAGAAATGAAGCAGAGGAGAAATTTGGATTTAGAATATACCAAGGAGGAGTTGTTCCAGGAAATGTTTTGAGAATAGTAATTATTGAAGATGAAAATGGCAATATAGTTGATGTTCAGGCGTGTGGAGGAACTCACTGCCAAAACACTGGGGAGGTTGGATTTATAAAGATAATCAAAACAGAGAGAGTTCAGGATGGCGTTGAGAGGTTGATTTATGCAAGTGGCTTAAGTGCTTTAAAGGCAGTGCAAGAGATGGAAGATACCTTAGAGGAGAGTGCTGAGATTTTAAGATGTCCAATTGAGGAGCTTCCAAAGGTTGTAAAGAGGTTCTTTGAAGAGTGGAAAGAGCAGAGGAAGAAGATTGAGGAGTTGGAGAAAAAGATAGGAGAACTTAAAAAGTTTGAGTTGATGAATAAATTTGAAATAATTGAGGATTACAAGGTCTTAGTTGAGAAGGTTGAGGCAAATCCAAAAGAGATGTTAAACATAGCCGATAACTTGGCTGTTGAAAATGCCATAGTTGTATTATTAAATGATAAGGGCAATATACTATGCAAAAGAGGAGAAAATGTTAATATAAAAATGAATGAACTTATAAGATATATTGCCAAAGGAGGAGGAAGGGAGCATTTAGCCCAAGGAAAGTATGAAGGAGATGTTGAGGAGATTAAAAAGAAGGTTGTTGAGTTTATTAAAAATAA
>JBDOKN010000192.1:0-5569 GCA_039833665.1 Methanocaldococcus sp. | reverse complement strand
AAGAATATTTTATTCTTAAATCCACAAAAAGGGATTTTAAAACCGCAGAGTTATTTAGTTTGGAATGCTATAAAAGAAATTTTATGACAATTAACATAAACATTCAAATAATAAATATAACTGAAACTTATTGGAGAATTCAAAAAATATTAAAAAATTTAAAAAATTACTCAATCATTGAGTTTGCTATTTTTATAAGCTCATTTTTATCCAATTTTCCAACAATCATTATTTTTATTCCATTGTATTCAAACATTATCATTCTCATATCCATGTTATTTGAAATCACTGCCTTAACTCCATTTTTCAATGTTATTGTGTTGTTATTTTCAGAAACTATTGATGGACTGTTATCTTTACTTTCAGAAATAATTAATTCGTTATTCTTCCCATAATATAAAATTACTGTCTCTGATGTTTCATTATTAACAGTTTGTATCGTAGCCATTGCATTATTTAATTTAAGTCCAGCAGTGTATTTTGGAACTAAGATTTTAAAACTAACCAATTTTTGAACTTCATTTGTATTTTTTGATATTGCCATTTTTCCAGAACTAATTAATTTAGCTCCTTTTGGAGGAACAAACTTAAATTTATCGTCTGGGATATCTACATTAAATTTAGCATTTTTATACTCTATGGTTATCCCATTCATCTCTATCTTTAAAGGTTGCCAATATTCCTCATCAACATACATCTTTATTTTTTCTTTTTGGTTTTCCTTTGAAATTAATTCCAAAACATAGCATTTTCTTCCATCATAATTTTTTTCTCCAAGATATGAAACATTAAATTTTTCAAGCATTGTTTTTATAACCTCTCCATAGTTAGGACTAAATATGTTATTTAGTTCTCCTTTAATTTCCATCTTTGTGTATTGATTTTTCTTTTTATCATAAATATAGTATGCCTTTCCATCACAAACCATTAACTTATTATCATCTTCCACATAAACTTTGTTTGGTTTTTCAAAGGCATATTTATACTGCTTTGTCATTGTTTGCCCATAAATATTTGTTGTAATTACAACATCTGCCTCCATCGACTTCATTGACTCATATTTTTCCTGCATCTTCTTTGCTATATCATTTGCATTTATCTGTTGTGTGCATCCAGCAAAGAAAACCCCAACTATTAAAAATAAAGAAAGTATTAGATATTTGTAGTCCATAATTCCCCTCCCAGTTTAATAAAGTAAAGTAAAAGCCCATTTGGGCACAATTTTTTATTAATCTTGTTTATATTTAAATGTTTCTAAAATTTTAAAGATGTGGAACTATGAATGTTGAAATAATATCTGAATTCATAAAAAACTTTGCAGAAGAAAACAACTGCAAAAAAATAGCTGAGATTGGAATTGGTTTTAACTTTGATGTTGCAAGAAAACTAAATAATTACTTCAATTTGATAGTTATAGATATTAATGAAAAATCTGTTAAAAAAGCAAGATTGTTGGGATTAAATGCCTATAAGGATGATTTATTCAATCCAAATATAAATTTATACGAAGATGTTGATTTAATGTATTCCATAAGACCTCCGAGAGATTTACAGATGTATATGTTTGATTTGTCAAAAAAAGTTAATGCCAATTTAATCATAAGACCTCTTTTAAATGAAATGCCTATAAAAGAGCTAAAACTAAAAAACTACAAGGGAGAGGTATTTTATATAAAAGAGAAATAGTAATGAAAAGTTTTAGAAATTAAGCCTTCAATTTCTTCCTTCTCCAGTATCTCATTTTTGGGTGGAATCTAACTCTTCCCCTTGTTTTAACAATAACGAACAATGGAACTCTTCTATTCTGCTTTAACGCCTTAGCTAATCTTAACTTCTTTCCTAATGGCTTATTACTTCCCATCATCTCACCTAAATTTTCTTTTTTAACCCTACAACCCTCGTTTGTTTATGTTCAGGGAAATACTTCTCTGGGCTTTCTCCTCTCTCCTTCAATATATGTCTAATCTCTGCCTCGTAGTCAGAGCTCAACTTAGTTCCACTCTTTATCTCTTCTAATATAAAAAATTCACTTGCTAAATATCTCAAAGTTTTATAACCAAAGCCCATTAATGGAGTTATATATTGGATATTCTTCCTCATCTCTAAACTCTGAATTTCTGAATAGCTAAGCTTTGGGACTTTATCATCCCTTCTTGTCCCATCAGCTAAAACTTTATATTCATCAGCCAGGATTTCCAAGACGGTTTTATGAACATATTGTATAGCGGGAGATGGATATTTATGCTCAATAACCATATCAGCGGCTTTTTCAACAATTTTCCTATCGAGAGTTATAACTTTATGCTTAAATCCTAAAATCTTAGCAGTTTCTTCAGCCAATTTATAAGAGGGAATAACACCAAAATTTATGGTTATTAGATGAGGGTTATAGCCAAGTTTTTTTAATATCACTGCTGAGAGGGAGCTATCTTTCCCTCCACTAAAAAGGACATGAACATCCATAAGTTTCACTTTCTAATAATTTTAATATCCCTCTTTCTCTTTGTCATTGCACTTATTTTTTCAAGTAAAGCCTTAAAGTCCTCATCTTTTAATGGAATTGGTAATCTACCAAGTTGAGCTAATTGGATTAATTGCATTTCAACTGCCTCAGCAAATTCAGGTCTTGCTAATCTTATTCTCTCCAATCTCTCTCTTGCTTCAGGAGTTAATATTTTCCTCAATAAAGCTCTTTTTTGCATTTCTGCCTCTAATAATGCTTCTTCTTGCTGTTGCTGTTCAGCAAGCTTCTTTTGCAATTCAAGAAGTTTTTTTCTTTTAATTTCTTCAATGTCCATTTAGCATCCCCTTAGTATTTAGCAAGGGCAGGGATTTCGTTAATTATTTCATCCCTAACTTCCTTAGCAATGTTGTCTAAGAAGCTTCTACCTTTTGGAGTTACAACCCTTCCTTCTGGTGTCTTTTCAACTAAACCTAATTTTTCCAATTCTTGTAAAGCTTTTCTAATGATGTTTCCACTACCTTTGTAGAAGTGTTCTGGTTCGTGTCCTCTATTCTTTCTTCCTCCATAAGCAGTTCTCAATCTTGAAACACCAACAGGTCCATAGATATAGATTTTTCTTAATATTGATGCACATCTTATATACCACCAGTCATCTTGTTCAGGTCTTCTCTCTCTGCTAACTCCTGTCTTAACAAAATCTACCCATGGAGGAACTCCAATATTCATCTCTTTTAATTTCTCAGCTGTCTTCTGAATTAACTTATCAGCTGGAACATCATAGACAGTTACCATTTTTGCACCTCTTTCAGTTATTTTTAAATTTTTTGCTGGTTTTATCCAATTTATTTATTTTGTGTTTAAGATTTAAGTTTTTGTAACATAAAATCTATTTAAGGATTGATAGTTTAAATCAATAAAACAAGCTTAGTATTAATTTGATTAGGTCATATTTATATCTTATTATTGTTGATAGATACATCTTTAGGTTTAAAATTAACTCTGTAAAAAAAGAGAACTTAATCCACATATAAAAAATAAAGCCAAGAAAACTTTTACTAAAAGTTTCAAATGGAGCCGGGGGTGGGATTTGAACCCACGTAAAGCGGATCTGCAGTCCGCTGCCTAGCCCCTAGACTACCCCGGCTCTTCAAACCTATGAGTTGCATACATAAACTATAAAGAAGTAGTATATAAATTTTATGGTATCAACTTTTATAATATTTGCTCCATAAAATTCTTAAACATTCAATAACCATCCTCTTAGCAATCTCATCTAATGTATATGGAGTTATTGGCTCAAAGTCCTTAATAAATTTTTCAGTTCCTACAACTATATGCCCCTCTTCATCCAAATTTAAAAATTTAGCCGGACCTTTTGCATATTTAGCATCACAAACCTTTATTTTTTCCTCTATACCAAATACCCCATTAGTTCCTATTGTTTTAATACCCCTCTCTTTACAGTAGTTTATAATCGCCCTTGTTATTGGGATTGTATCCCCACCAGCTATACATATCACTGCAATATCTCCCTTAATTAAATGAAGATTATCCTTATTTATATTTTCTCTAAATATCTCAACCCTATTTCCAAAAAATCTCTTTATAAAATCTACTTTGTATTCTCCAACCTTTCCCCCCAATTTTCTATGAATTATGTCATTTTCCTCTATCTTGGCATTATCAAAAACATAAACTTTCTCTACTCCACCCCTATGCACTTCCAATAAATCAAAAACCACCCTAACTCCCAATCTTCCACACCCAATTATTGAAACTTCTCCTTTTGGTTTTAATTTCCTTTCTAATTCTTCAACATCCATAAATATCCCGTAAATATAGAACTTTTTTAGTAAGAAAATATTTATTTAAGAAGAATGTTGTTCTATATATTAAAAAGTTATGGAGGGATTATCTTGATTTATGTTGCTTTTACACCTTATGGTGCCTTTGGAGTTAAAGATAATAAAGAGGTTAATAGCTTAGATGATATAGATTATAAAAAACTGTTCAATGAGGAAGAAATTTCAGATATGATGTTTAAATTAAAAACACAGCCAAACAAAATAGCAGATGAGTTAAAAGAGGAATGGGGAGATGAAGTTAAATTAGAAATTTTTAGTGTCGAACCATTCAACATAGGGGAGTTTTTAAGAAATAACTTATTTGAAGTCGGAAGAAAATTGGGATACTTCAACAACTACGATGAATTTAGAAAGAAGATGCATTTTTGGAGCACTGAATTGACAAAGAAAGTTATAAAGAGTTATGCTCAACAAAAGGATAAAATCATTATCCAAGTTGCAGAAGCAATATCTGATTTGGATAAAACATTAAACTTGTTATCTGAGAGGTTGAGGGAGTGGTATTCCCTCTACTTCCCAGAGTTAGACCACTTAGTCAATAAACATGAAATTTATGCCCAACTAATAACAAATTTAAAAAAGAGAGAAAACTTTACCAAGAGTCAGATAAAAAAGATACTTCCTTCAAAATTATCTGGAAAAATTGCTGAATCAGCAAAAAATTCAATGGGAGGAGAATTGGAGGATTATGATTTAGATGTTATTGTCAAATTTGCTGAGGAAATAAATCATCTATACGAAAAAAGGAAAGAGTTATATAACTACTTAGAAAAATTGATGAACGAAGAAGCTCCAAATATTACAAAACTTGCTGGTGTTTCCTTAGGAGCTAAGTTAATAGGTTTAGCTGGGGGATTAGAAAAGTTATCTAAGATGCCTGCTTCAACAATACAAGTTTTAGGGGCTGAGAAGGCATTATTTGCCCATTTAAGGATGGGCGTTGAGCCACCAAAACATGGGGTAATATATAATCACCCTTTAATTCAAGGTTCTCCACGTTGGCAGAGAGGGAAGATAGCAAGAGCTTTGGCTTGTAAATTGGCTATAGCCGCAAGAGCTGATTATGTTGGGGATTACATAGCAGATGAACTCTTAGAAAAGTTAAATAAGAGAGTTGAAGAGATTAAAAGGAAATATCCAAAACCACCAAAGAAAAAGAAGAAAGAGAAACCCAAAGTAAAGAAAAAAGAAAAGAAAGGTAAAAAAGAAAAACCAAAGAAAAAGAAGGATAAGAAAAAAG
>JBDOKN010000191.1:0-2600 GCA_039833665.1 Methanocaldococcus sp. | reverse complement strand
GTGTTGCTAAAAAGGCAGATGTTGCTGAGGGAAAGAGAGCTGTTGAGGATATAATTAGAGTTATATATAGGCATCAGCCAATATCAACAAAAAAGATTGCCCAAAAGACAAGATTGCCATTACCGATAGTTGCAAAAGTTAGGACTATCTTAGAAAGGGAAAGAATTTTAAAAAGAACTAAAAAGGGAGCTGAGCTGACAGATTTAGGTAAAGAGTTTGCTGAAAACTTTTTGAAGTTGAAGTATAAAAAATCTCTTACCTGCAAAACTTGCAATGGTAGAGGAATAGTTTTAGATGAATTTTTTGAAGATATTTTAAATAAGGTTAGAGTTTGGGCTAAAAAAAGACCTTTGGTAGATACAACCATAGACCAATCCTTTGCTACACCAGAGACATCAACTTATAGAGTTGCTTTAATGTATGAGAGAGGAGATTTAGAAGGAAAGAGGATTTTATTTGTTGGGGATGATGACTTAACATCTTTACCAACCGCTCTAACAAACATGGCTGAGGAGATAGCCGTTATAGATATAGATGAGAGGATTTTAAAACTTATAGAAAAGTTTTCACAGAAAGAAGGAGTTAAAATTAAAACAATTAAACATGATTTAAGAAACCCATTGCCAGAAGATTTAAAAGAAAGGTTTGATGTTATTTCAACAGACCCGCCATATACTGTTGATGGTTTAAGGTTATTTTTGTCAAGAGGGGTTGAGGCATTGGGAAGGGAGGGGATTGCTTATCTTTCCTATTCTCACAAACCAATAGATGAGTGGCTATCTATTCAAAAGGCAATTACAGATATGGGTTTTGTTATTTCAGAGTTGATTCCAAACTTTAATTATTATGAAGGGAGTGAGATAATTGCAAACACTACTTTTATAGCGAGATTAGTTGGGAAAAATTTAAAACCAAGTGTTGGAGACACTGAGAAAATATATACTGGTGTAGTTAAGCCAGTTATAAGATATTACAAATGTTTAAGATGTGGAAAGATTTATAAGGTTGGAGAAGAGGTTAAGAAAGTTGAGGATTTGGTTTGTGAGTGTGGAGGAAAGAAATTTAAAATGGTTAAGAGGGAAAAGCTGAAAGGATAATTAAAAATCTAATCATAGATTAAATCTAACATATACTTCTCTGCCAATTCTAATACCTTCTCTATTTCATCATAAGTTAATCTTCTATTTATATCAGGATATTCCTTAGCTTTATATTCTGGGCGATATTGAAACATAACATTAACTACCGCGTTATCTAAATTTTTTGATATAAAGTTAAATATCTTTTCTGTGCAACAATCTAAGTGGTTTGGCATCACCAAATGTCTTATTATAACTTCCTCATCTTTTATGAGTAGATGGTTCCTCTTAATTATATCAAAATAGTTTTTGACTTTTGATAATCTTTCCCCACATTCATTGTTTCCAAACTTGAAGTCAGTTAAATAGACATCAACAACTCCTTTTAATAAATTCATAGCTTCAATGGTTAGATACATGTTTGAATTCCAGACAACTGGGATATTTATATTTAAATAGTTTAGAGTTTTTAAAATACTCAATAAATGTGGAGTTGGCTCTCCTCCAACAAAATTTACATTTTTTGAATAATTTCTTCTATATTCTATAATTTTAGCCATTTCTTTTGGATTGTATGGAATACAGTGGTTAGGAATTGTTTTATCAAAATAAACCTGAGATATATCCCAGTTCTGGCAGAAGACACATTTAAAATTACAGCCACAGAAAAAGATTGCATGTGATGGGACCAAAACTCTTTCTTCACCAAGATGTAGAAATTCCGTTGAAAAATAGCTCTCTTTTATCCTACAAAACCCCCTTTCAAGTTTTCTATTAACATAACATCTGTGCTCACAAAAATAGCAGTTTTTAAATATTCTTTCTGCAATTTCAATTTTTAAGTCCAATAGGTTTGGCTTTGTCACCTCTAAATTATCAAAATCAAATTCATTAAAATCTACTTTTTTCAAGACCTTGTTATGGATTTCCCATAGTTCATTTATTTCTAATCCATTAAAGTTTTCAACCTCTATACTCTTGGCTATTATAAACTTTGCTGGGACTAAATCTTTTGAAACAGCCAAATATCTGCCAAGCTTCATAATCTCACATTAATTTAGTAATTAATTTAAATAGACAAATTATATGTTATAAAAAATTAAAAAATTAAGGATTTATTTTTATTCTTTGATTAATATAGCATTAACAGTTCCATCTTGCCCTGGTCTTGATGTAACTTTTGCTAATCCAATCTCTGTCTCTATAATTGCTCCTTTTGTTATAACATTTCTTCTGACGTAGTGGATGTTTGCTGTGTTTTCTCTAACTGTTATTATCTTAACCTTCTTACAAGTCCCTGTTTCTGGGTCTAATACATTAGCAAATCCTGTTCTAACAACCTTGACCTTTAAGTTTCCTCCTCTTGTTCTAACCTTTTTTATTTTAAATGCCTCTTCTGCTACGTGTGTTTCTATTGGTTCTCTACCCATTTCATATTTTCTCTTTTTTCTTGCCTGCCTATATAATCCACCTGTTGGTTTTCTTCTACTTCTTCCTTGCCATACACTCATATTAACACCT
>JBDOKN010000190.1:0-3506 GCA_039833665.1 Methanocaldococcus sp. | reverse complement strand
AATTTAGTTGATGTTGCTAACAAAATATCAGAAAAATATGGGATTCCAATAGTTAATAAGAGGATAGCAGTTACACCAATATCTTTAATTATTGGAGGGGCTATAAAGAATTTAGACAAAGAGGGGCAGATAACGGCATGTGTTGAGGTTGGGGAGGTTTTAGATAAAGCTGCTAAAAGAGTTGGAGTAGATTTTTTAGGGGGCTATTCTGCCTTAGTCCATAAGGATGCGACAAAGGAGGATATGGCTTTAATTGACTCTATCCCATTTATGATGGAGAAGACAGAGAGGGTTTGTTCATCAGTAAATGTTGCCTCAACAAAAACAGGCATTAACATGGATGCTGTTAAAAGAATGGGAGAGGTTATTAAAGAAACAGCATTTAGAACAGAAAAAGCAATTGGATGTGCTAAGCTTGTAGTATTTGCCAACGCTCCAGAAGACAATCCATTCATGGCTGGGGCATTTCATGGAGTTGGTGAGGGAGATAAAGTTATCAATGTAGGAGTTTCAGGGCCGGGGGTTGTAAGGGCGGTTGTTGAAAAACTTCCAGATGCTGATTTTGGAACTTTGGCAAATGAGATTAAAAAGGTAGCATTTAAAATTACAAGGGTTGGAGAGTTGATAGGTAGGGAGGTCTCTAAGGAGTTGGGGGTTAAGTTTGGAGTTGTTGATTTGTCATTAGCTCCAACACCGGCAAGAGGGGATAGTATAGCAAATATATTGGAGGCAATGGGATTGGAGAAGTGTGGAACCCATGGTTCTACGGCGGCATTGGCTCTGCTAAATGATGCCGTTAAAAAGGGAGGAGCTATGGCTACTTCTTATGTTGGAGGTTTGAGCGGAGCTTTCATCCCAGTTAGTGAAGATAGTGGGATGGTCGAGGCGGTTGAGGCAGGAGCTTTAAGTTTAGAAAAGTTGGAGGCAATGACTTGCGTTTGCTCTGTAGGTATAGATATGGTCGCCATTCCAGGAGATACACCGGCAACAACTATATCTGCAATAATAGCTGATGAGATGGCAATTGGAGTTATAAACAACAAAACAACTGCTGTAAGAATTATCCCAGTTCCTGGTAAAAAAGCTGGGGATTATGTTGATTATGGTGGATTGTTGGGAAGGGCTCCAATTATGAAAGTTAATAAATACTCATCTGAAAAGTTTATTAAGAGAGGGGGTAGAATTCCAGCCCCATTGCAGGCATTAACTAATTAAATGTTAAAAATTTCTCTTAACTCTTTAAAAATCTTATTTTTCTCTTTCTCAACCAATTTATCAAGTATGTAAATGTTGTATTCCTCAAAAATATCCTCTTTCTTTATATTTCCATAGAACTCTTTTGTAGACGCCAAGATGCCATAATTTATATTTAGTATTTTCATAATACCATAAAGCTTTAAAATAGCGTTTGAGCTTATATATCTGTTTTTGCATTCAAAAATAAAGTTTTTTCCAAAAATATCAACAAATAAATCTATTTCTGTAAAAATATTCCCTTTATAGCTAACGTCCAAGTTTCTAACCACCTTTGCATCTATGTTATTTTCTTTAAAGAACACTATGAGGGTGTAATACATAAATAATTCAAATAGCGTTCCAGCATCTAATGAGCAGAAATCTTTAAAATCCTTTTTTATTTCATTTATAAGCTCTAAAAAGTAAATATCATTTTCTTTAATTTTTTCAGTTATTTCTTTAGGTTTATGGCTTTCTTTAATTTTAGGTAAATGGAAATTATGCTCCAACATGGCTTTTCTGTATCTTATCTTTGATAGGGTCAGATTAAAAAGTTTGTAAAGATTGTTTCCATTATCAGATGAGAACCCAGTAAGTTTATATTCACCAAATTTAATCCTAACTTCTTTCTCATTTTTTAGTTTTAGTTTATTCATTATTCATCAACTCTTCTATTGTATTTATATTCCTAAAAATTCTCTTACTCCTATCCAATTCTTCAGTTTTTATATATAGTGGGTTTAGATATGAGATAAAATACCTAATCGATAAGTTTTTATCCTCCATAATAATTTTATTTAAAATAGATAATGCATCCCTTTTATATAAAGCAAAGAGTGGCTCTATATATCCATTTTCATGTTTTGGAATTATACATAGATTGTTGTTCTTTTCAGCTATACCTATATGCTTTATGAGCTTTTTTAAAGCATCTTTAGTTATGTAGGGGCAATCGCAAGGCAAAACAACAAACCATTTGGCATTCAAAGCTCTCATTCCGCATAAGATACCCATTAAAGGCCCTTTATCTTCAATCAAATCAAAGGATATTAAGCATTTATATTTAGTTAAATATTTTCTCTCCATCTCTAAATCAATAGAATTTTTTGCAAAGACAGTAACAAAAGGTATATCCAAACTTTTTAATACATCTGATGGATAGTTTATTAGGTATTTCCCATTAAAAACTCTGAATGGCTTTTTTCCACCTATCCTCTCTCCCTTACCACCAGATAGAATTATGCCAGCAATGATAATAATCACCAAGCATATTTATAAACATAATATTCTTAATTTAATTATTTTTTAATAGGAACATTTATAAAAGCTTACTGGATTTTCATTTAAAAATTAGGAACTTTAATAACTTTACGGAGGGTTTATAATTATTAATTATCAATTGGGTGATAATCATGATTACCGTTAAAGTTAAAAATCTAACAAAAAAATACGGAGATTTTAAAGCATTAGACAAGGTCTCATTTGAAGCTAAAAAAGGAGAGATATTAGGAATTGTAGGGAAGAGTGGAGCTGGGAAATCAACACTAATAAGAATTTTAAGAGGTAGCTTAGATTACGATGAGGGAGAGGTTGAGATTTTAGGTAGAAAGAACAACTTTAAGGAGATTACAGCTATACACTTGCAAAGAAATTTCGCTTTGTGGGCAGAGCCAGTTATAAACAACATAATAAGAAAGCTTTATGCAATAAGAAACAACTCTGATGAATTATTACCAATGGAAGAAGAATGGGAAGATTATGAGAAAACAGCTATAGAGATATTAAAATTAGTTGGTTTAGAGCATAAAAAAGATGTATTTGCAAATATATTGAGTGGAGGAGAAAAACAAAGATTAATTTTGGGGAGGCAGATTGCTAAAATCTATGAGAAAGGAGAGGGGGTTTTATTATTAGATGAGCCAGCAACAATGGCATGTCCTGCCTCAAAACAAAAATTATTGGATGTCATTAAAAATATTAGAGATAAGTTAGGAATAACAGTTATAATAACCTCCCATTTGCCAGAAATCCATAGATATTTATGCGATAGATTAATTTTATTAGAGAATGGAAAAGTAAAAATGGATGGGGATGTTGAAGATGTTTTAAATGAATTTTTAAAGGAGATGAAGCCCCCATACAAAAGAACACCAAACATAAAAGATAACGCAATAATACAAGTTAAAAATGTTGCTAAAAGATACTATGTTGTTAGAGGGGGAGAGACATTAAATTTAAGAAATGTCTCATTTGATGTTAAAGAGGGGGAG
>JBDOKN010000189.1:0-2576 GCA_039833665.1 Methanocaldococcus sp. | reverse complement strand
AAATCCCTTCAACAAACCAGATAAATTTTTTAATTCCATTCTCAATGTTGTTGTTTAAAATATCCTTATAAGCATCTTCTCTAAGCTCATAATAATCATATCTTGGGACATTTTCTTTAAAAACCTTATTTACTAAGCTAAAACATTCCATTGCTTTGTCATAATCTCCTTTATTATAAAACTCACATCCTTTAAGCCAATATTTGTATAAAGAATTTAGCCAATCATTGTCCATATTTTGTTTTATCTTCAACTCCTGCCATTAAAAATGCCCTCTTCCTTCTTACACAGCTCTCACACTTCCCACAGTGTAAAAAGTCCTCTCCATTATCTTTATAACATGAATAGCTATACTTCAAAACCTCTACACCAAGCTTTTTCTCTAACTCAGCCCCTAACTTAACAATCTCCTCCTTTGTTTTATCATATAAAGGAGCTTCTACTTCAACTTTATTTAGTGTTCCATACTCTAAAACCTTATTAAATGCCTCAACAAACTCTATTGTATTGTCTGGGAAAGTCATTCCCTCCTCTTTATTTATTCCGATAAATATTTTCTCAGCGTCTAATGCCTCAGCAAAGCCACTCGCTATACTTAGCATTATTAAATTTCTTGCAGGAACCCAAACTGATTTCATTGTTTCATGGGTCTTCTTAGTATCTAACTCTTCTATTTTTAATGTAGGAATTTCCTTTTCAGTTATTAAAGAACTCTTCCCAAACTGTTTAACAAATGGCAACTCAACAACAATGTGTTTAATATCTAAAATCTCACAAATCTTCTTTGCTGAATTAATCTCTCTTTTAACTGCTTTTTGTCCATAATTAAAAGTTATTGCAGTAACTTCATAACCCAAATCTTTTGCTATCAATGTAGCTACCGTAGAATCTAACCCGCCACTTAAAATAGTTACTGCCCTCATAATCTCATTCCTTTTTTACATTGAATAATTGAAATCTTTAAAACTTTCTTTTAATAAAAAAAGATTAAAATAGAGATTAAATATATGGTATTATTTTAATGCATCTTAATATATTAAGTATTTGTTTAATTCCCAGTCAGTAACTGCCACTCTGAAAGCATCACACTCTGCCCTCTTAATCTCCATAAAGTTCTCATAGATATGCTTACCTAATGCCTTTTGCAAGACCTCATCATTTTCCAACTCATCCAATGCCGCTGATAAACTTCCAGGAACTGATTCAATTCCCAGCTGTCTTTTCTCTTCTTCTGACATCTTGTAGATGTTTTTCTCAACGGGGTCTGGAGCTATCATTTTGTTTTTGATACCGTCCAATCCTGCCGCTAACATACAAGCAAATGCTAAGTATGGGTTACATGATGGGTCAGGAGCTCTAAACTCTACCCTTGTTGCCTTACCTCTTGCAGCTGGGACTCTGATGATAGCACTCCTGTTTTGATTAGCCCATGCAATATTCACAGGAGCTTCATATCCAGGGACCAATCTCTTATATGAGTTAATTGTTGGGTTTGTTACAGCAACCAATGCCTTGGCATGATGTAAAAGTCCTGCAATATAGTTTAGACATATTTCACTCAATCCATTATATGCCCCATTTGGGTCATAAAATGATGGTTCTCCATTTAACCAAACACTCTGATGGCAGTGCATTCCATTTCCATTAATTCCAAAGAATGGCTTTGGCATAAATGTAGCCATTAAACCGTGTTTCTTAGCAATATTTTTAATTGTCATCTTAAATGTTACAACGCTATCAGCCGTTTTTAGGGCATCGTCAAATTTGAAATCAACTTCATGCTGTCCAGGAGCAACTTCGTGATGTGATGCCTCTACGTGGAAACCGAGATTTTCCAAAGCTAAGACAATATCCCTCCTAATATCAGGAGCTTCATCTAATGGCTCAACATCAAAATAACCTCCTTTATCAGCAGGAATCCATTTGTGTGGATTGTGAGGGTCTCTTTTTAATAAGAAAAACTCTGGTTCCGGACCTACAAAAAACTCTCCATTCATTTCTTTCTTTAACTCTTCTAATATTGCTTTTAATCTACTTCTTGGGTCTCCTTCAAATGGTTTTTTTTCGTTTCTGTAAATATCACAGATAACCCTTGCAACACTTTTCTGTTCTGGTCTCCATGGTAAGACAGATAAAGTTGATAAATCTGGCTTTAATAACATGTCTGAGTTTTCAATTCCTACAAATCCAGTGATTGATGAGCCATCAAACCAAACCCCTTTTTCAAAAATATCCCTTAATTCATCAATTCCCTTTTCTCCACTTTTAATTGGGTATGCAACGTTCTTTGGAAATCCTAAAATATCAACGAATTGAAATCTTATAAACTTAACGTTATTCTTTTTTACATATTCTATTGCTTGCTCAATATCCATCTTTATCCCTCCAAGATTATGGACACATGGAAGTAAGTTTCCTACTTCCAGGTATATATAATTTACGGTATAAAGGGTGTGTCCAGGATAATACTTTATAGTTATAATTCATATCTTATCATAATTGTTAGGGAATAGATGAGCACTTTTATAAATATTCGAGTTATTGTCGTGGGTATTAAGAAGGTGTTTAATTTATCT
>JBDOKN010000188.1:0-2965 GCA_039833665.1 Methanocaldococcus sp. | reverse complement strand
GTTAGGATTTTAACTGGCATTCCTATACCGGAGGTAGAGTTTGATAAACTATTTAAGGAAAAAATAAACGATGCCTTCCAATACTTAAACTCTTTACTATTAGAAGTTAAAAAGAGTGGAAAATAATTTATAGTTATGTAGGGGGAAAGCCAATTTTAATAATAAAAGTATTTGATAAGCTAAAAATAGACAAAAAATTAAAGGATATCTTAGGCCATATGCTTAAAGGAGAAACTCAAAAACTAAAGTATTTTTTAAAGGATTGGATTATATAAAACCAAAAGTTAATATTGAAGATGAGGTTATTGAAATTAATAAGGAGGATATAATTGAGGGCGTTGAGATTATTCAAATATAATTATGAGATTAGCGATGATAAAATTCCAAATATATTTATTTAGTTAGGAAAAACATTTTATTTTTAAATCCTATTGAAGGGACTTTAAAACCACAATCATTTTTAATTTGGAATGCTATAAAAAGAGTGCTATAACACATCAAAAACTACTTGGAGGGATAATAATGAAGATAGAAATAAACGAAAACTTCTGTAAGGGATGTGATATATGTATTGTAGTATGTCCAAGGGGTGTGTTTGAGAAATCAAAAAAGTTGAATAAAAAGGGTGTTTATCCTCCAATCCCAGTAAATGCTGAAAAATGCACAAGGTGTAATCTTTGTATATTACAATGCCCAGACCAGGCAATATCAATAGAATTTTCGCAGGAATAAAATTTATTATTGCACAAAGATGTTTTTTGGCATCAATGTTCCTTAATTAGAAGTATAAAACTGCGAAAGTTCTATTCAATAGAAGAATAAAAAGCAATTAATTTTTTTAATATCCACTACATAAACTTTTTAATGAATAACAATAAATAAAACCATGCTGAAGTTAATTATTTACTATACTACTAAACTTTATAAATTAGTGGAAGAGATGGGAAAATGATTCAAATAACAGTAATTCAGATAGATAATTACGGACCTTGGACAGTTACTCCAAATCCAAGAAGAGAGAGTGATTTACAAGCTCTACAAAGCAGGTTATATGCTGATTTAAATTTGATGTTTGGAGCCCATAAGGGATTGGTGTTTTATACAAGATTTGATAATTTAATAGCCATAACAAATGGTATTGATTTAATTACACATAAAAGGATTCAGGAGAGCATAAGGAATAGGTATCCTTTCACTGTTAGTATGGTTATTGCCTCTGCTGAAACGCCTTATGAGGCACAAAAATTGGCTACTGAAACACTACAAGAGTATGGAAGTGCCCAGGATGAGAATAGGAAAGAGGTTTTAGATGTTGCCAATGAATTGGTCGTTGATGGCTATGTTCAAATTGCCCATATAGATATTAACAACATTACTGGGACTCTTACTGACATTGTAAGTGCTTATGATACTTATTTAAATGTAAATAAGGTTAAATTGGCTTTAATGGAAGAGCTTTTAAAACATAATGCTTTACTGTTTTTCATAGGTGGAGATAACTTCATGGCTCCATCAAATGGAATGAGTGAAGAGGATTTCTTAGATATTTTCAACAGAATCAATGAAAAGTATAAGATTGAGCTAAAAGCAGGTATAGGGATAGGAAGAACTGCTGAGGATGCTTCAAACTTAGCGGATATTGGATTGGAGAAGATTAGAGGGAAGTTAGTTGATAAGAATGTATGCACTTTAAAGCAGGATGATTTTTTAGAATCAAAAATAGGTATGGGGAAGATATATCATCCACAGTTTTAGGTGATTTTATAGATGAACAAAAAAGTAGAGAAGTTAAATAAATTGGATAAAAAAGTTGTCTTAGCTCCAATGGCAGGCATTACAGATGGAGATTTCTGCAAAAAATTTAAGGATTTGTTTGCCATTGTTACCATTGGTGGCTACAACTTAGATTCTGCAACTTATAAAGCAAGTAAAGAGATAGAAAAGAGGGGGAGAAAAGAATTTTCCATAAATTTAGATGTCTTTAATAGCTACATAATTGAGCAAATAAAAAAGGCAAGAGAAAGCAGTGCCTTAGTTTCAGTTAATGTTAGATTTGTTGATATGGATGAGGCATATGATAAGTTATTAACCATAGCCAAACATGCTGATATTATAGAGCTTAACTGCCATTGTAGGCAGCCAGAGATAACTTCTTTGGGCATAGGGCAAGAGTTGATGAAAAATAAAAACCTCTTAAAAGAATTTTTAAATAGAATGAATGAGTTAAATATACCAATTTTTTTAAAGATTAGGTTAAATTACATTCCACTAATAGAGCTAATAGGTAATTTAAACTATGTTAGGGATTATTTTGATGGATTGCATGTTGATTGTTTTTATCCAGGAAAACCTTATGCAGATTTAAACTCATTAAAAATTTTAGCAGAGGAATTTGATGATAAAATAATAATTGGAAATAACTCAGTTGATTCAATAGAAAAAGCTAAGGAGATGTTAAAATACTCTGATTTTGTATCTGTGGCAAGAGCTGTTTTAAAAGGTAATGTTGAATGGATAAAAGAGCTAAATAAAATGTAGATTTTTTAAATTTATATATAGAAATGCAAAATAACATTATATATTAATAAGAGATTAGGTTATTCCAAAGTTATCTGGGGAGAAATTATGGCTATTGCCTATGCTAAATTATATGAGTTGATTAATAAATATGTTGGGGATAAAGAGAAAGCAGAAAATAATTTATAGAGCAGTTGAAGAGTTTATAAAAGAGAATGAGAAGAGGATTGAGGATAAATTTAAGAATGAGAAGGTTATTATCAAAAATGAGTTAAGAGATGAATTGAAAAATGAATTAGCTACAAAAGAAGATATTCTTATATTAGAAGAAAAAATGAACACAATGGAGGAGAGATTAAAGAGATATATCGATAATAAGTTTAATGTAATGTTAATAACTCAAATAATAATCCTATTTGCTATACTTATAACAAACCCTGAAGCAATA
>JBDOKN010000187.1:0-2462 GCA_039833665.1 Methanocaldococcus sp. | reverse complement strand
AAATAAATCAACTACATGGCAGTATTTTCTCTCAGTATAGGCAAATAGCTTACAGTCCTTAATAAAAATTTTACCATACTTCTTTAAAAACCTCTCTACCCTCTCCTTCTCAAATATTGGAGGACCTTCCCTCAATGCAATCTTTGGTAGTTCATGCACTAAAAATTCCCAGTATAGATAGCAATAGTTATCGTCTGCAAAACACTTGCTATTCAAAATCACAAATTCATTTTTAACAATAACTTTATTTATACTTTTTTGAAGCTTCTCCATCTGTGGATAGATAATATCATCAACAACATCCTCTCTTGGGATTTTCAATATTAATCTATACCCATGCTCTCTATTTTCTAAAATTTCCTCTAACTTTTTAGCATATTCATTAAAGAACTCAATAGAAGGATTTTTTAAGAATTGCCTTGAGTAGAATATGAATTTACAAAAATTCTCTTTGCTTAACGGAGAGGCAACATTCCTGTTTAAATCCACTGGGTCATAGACAATAAACGGCTCATCAAACTTTTTTAGCTTATTAATATCCACATCTTTATAAATTTCAAATATGTCTTTTAAAATTATCTTCTTTCCAACCCTCCAATTTTGAGCATCTTTTAATAGATTTATAAATGAACCATAGTGTAAAATCAACAACTCACATAAATAGCCAGAGAACCCCTTAGTTTTTACATCAGAGCCATACAAACCTAAACTCTTTAAAAACGCCTTTAACAATCTAACTTCATCACATAGTTTTTCATTTAATCTGTCTTTTAAAAATTTATGGTGCAGAGGAGTTCTATCAACTGCAGAGATTATTTTCTCTCCAAAATCTATCTTATAGCATGGGACTATATCAACCTCATAACCATCAACTTCACCATTAACATAGGGATGAGAGGCATAGTTTATGTTATAAGTGCCGTTTAATCTTTTTATTACCTCAATCCCTATCTTTAACCCAATCTCTTCCAATTCATCTTCAGAGGTTGATTTGTCAAACAATACAAAAATATCAATGTCATAGTCATCCTTTAAATTTGTGTTTCTTGCTGAAGAACCAACCAACAAAACCTCTAAGATTGGGTAGTTGTTTTCTTTAACTATTTCCCAGATTTTATTAATAATTTCATTAGCTTTATTTTGCAATTTTTCCATGTCTTCCTTTGAGGGCTTTATCTCCATTAAAACTTCTTTTAATATCTCCTCTATTTTCAAAATAATCACCAAAATAAAACTTATTGTTATTAATCAAAATTTTAATGATATTGCAATTCCTACTATTCCAAAGAATATCCCAATTATCCACAAAACTGCAACTAAGTGAGGTTCTCTCATTGGTTTATACTTCAATATAATCCTTGGTAAAGAAAGATAACCTCCAATATAATATAGTTTCCCATCCTCTCCCAAAGTTGTTGGTTTATGCTCATCCCTACTCATAACTCCAGCACTTAGATATTTTAAAGAGGCATCTATAAAATAGGGCGTCATTATTATTAAAAATGGGATATATTCCCCATATATAACTGCTAAAAGAGACAAGAAAGCTCCTATTGGTAGGGTTCCAACATCTCCGGGGAAAACCTTTGCTGGATATTTGTTAAAGATTAATAATCCAAAATAAGAGGCAGAAAAAATTAAAGCTGATAAGAATCCAGTTGTATGATTATCTAAAAATAAAACTACTGCTAATGAAATAGAAGCTATAACACCCATCCCTATTTCCAATCCATTAAATCCTGCTAACATATTTGTTAGATTTGAGAAAATCATAATTCCCAATGCAATAAGTAAAGCTCCAGCCAAATCAACATAATAGTTGCTGTAAAACAAAAACCCTAAAATCAACCCAGAGATAAATAGCAATATTAGTTTCTCTTTTGGTGATAATTTGGTTATATCATCAACAATTCCTATAATTCCAGCAGTAATTATTGGTAAAACAAAGATTGGATTTATAAATGGAATAAATAAAGCATTAGAAAACAATACTGCTAAGCCCCCCATCTCTGGGACTTTAACTTTCTCTTTTTTATGCAAATCATAACCAAATTTATAGTTAATCATCTTTTTCATTAAAAAATAACACAATACCGCTGAAAATATAAAGGCAAATACTACATATATAAATAAATTAATAAAATAACTCCCCATAACCATCCCCTTTTATAGACGAAGATAAAAAAAGTTAAAGTTTGGGATATATATGTTTTTTGCTAAAAAATTATAGAAAGTTCTTTATTGTCTTTTTTATCTCTCTAAGTAATAAGAGTGAGTTAATAATGGCAAAGATAACTAAAACTATTAAAAAAATTGCACCAATTTCTTTAAAATTTATCATAAAATACTTTTCAAAATATTTAAAAATAAACAGGTAATATGGTAAAAGATAAGCCAAAAATATCCAAAAAATCAGTAAAAAGATATTAATTAGGATGTTTTTATATTCCATAATTAACCCT
>JBDOKN010000186.1:0-2903 GCA_039833665.1 Methanocaldococcus sp. | reverse complement strand
GGGAATAAATAACCCAATTTTTTTGTATATTCTTTATATTTTGGAACCTTTCGCGAAATAAATATCGATAGAATAATATAAGCCCATATAATTATTGAAGCATATGGAATGTTGTATATTTGTATTATATAGTATAAAATACCAAGAATCATAGTTAAATAACAGGCAGAGGGTAGAATATCTTTCCAATATCTTATTAAAATCCTAAACATTGGGAAAAAAGCAGCAAGGAACATACTAATTGCTATCAGGTAGAGAATATATTTTGGAATATAAAACACAAAAGAATCAGGATATGCAAAAATAGGGGCTAAGGCAGTAAATAACTTGACATCCCCACCTCCCATTCCAATACTTAATATCAAACATAAAATAAAAGTGGAGAAGAATGCAATAATAGCATTAAATCCAAAATAGTAATAACCAACAACTAAATTTATTATAATCATGGCAATTGTGTATTTGTGTGGGATAATTCTCTCTTTAATATCAGTTATTGATGCCAAAATAAGCAGAATAAAGTTAATAATATACACAATATTTAACAAATCCACAATTTCACCTATTTTTGGGATATTTTTCTTTAACTCTATCTTTTATTTTTAGCATTAAATCATGATTATCCAATAGTTCCAAAGCTTCATTAATACTTTTATCTTTGGTTAAATTTAAAATCTCTTTTAAAATTTCAGTAGCCACATCTACTTTATGAACCCAAAAACAATTCATACAGCTCCAAATTTTTGTTCCATCTTTTCTTTCAATATACTCCCCTAATTCTTCATCTTCACATGGGTAGAATGGGCAGAAACACCACAAACAAACCTGTCCATCAAAATGGCAAGGATAGTATTCACAATCTCTATTGGCTCCACAAACTTCTAAAACCTTTTTTAGATGATTTTTAGCTAATTCTATCATTACACAACACCTTTAAATAGATTAAATATTATCTCTACTTTAGATGTATTTAAAAGTTTAGGGGGGATTTTAATGGAGAGGTTAATAAAACTTGCAGAGCAAATAAAAGATGAAAATTTAAAGAAAAAAGTTATAGATTTTTTAAAAAATCCTAAGGCAACCCATCCTGGGATTGTAGATACTGGGATAAGTGTTGAAGAAGCTCCGGCAAGTATAAATTGGCATCATAGGTATGAAGGGGGTTTAATAGAACATACAATATCAGTAACTAAAATAGCTCTGAAAATGGCTGATGTTTTGGAGGAAGTTTATGGAGTTAAAATTAATAGAGATTATATAATTGCGGGAGCTCTATTACATGATATTATGAAACCATACAATTATATAAGAAAAGAGGATGGCACTTTTGACCACTATGATATGTTTAACTTAGACCACTTAACATTAGCTGTTGCTGAACTTTATAAGAGAGAGTTTCCCATCGAAGTGATAAAGATAGTTGCCTCCCATCATGGAGAACACTCTCCAACAAGACCAAGCTCAATTGAGGCATATATTGTCCATTATGCTGATGAGGCAGATTCAAAGATTAACGATGTTGCTGTTAGAGTTTGTCAGGCAAGAAGTAGAGATTTAGGAGTTTCTGAACAGGAGATATATAAAGCAGTAAATCCTTTGAAGGTTTATGAAGTTAGAAGTAGAGAAGGAAAGATAAAAACTATAGAGTTTTTAAAAGATATTTTAAAATCAATAGGTATCATTAATGAAGATGAGAAAAAAGATGAAAATAACGAAAGTTTGCAAAATAAAGAATCTAATCAAAGTTTATAATTAATTTGAATATATAAATTAATTGATATATTATTCCAAAATAAAAAATGAAACTTGTTTGTGATTAATTTGTGATTACATAAATCTTAATATTAATTTACATCTCCTCGCTTACGCTCGGAGATGTTAGCTTTGATGAAACTTTCTTAAAGTTTCAAATGGAGCCTCGGGCGGGGTTTGAACCCGCGACCTCCTGCTTACCAAGCAGGCGCTCCGCCAGGCTGAGCTACCGAGGCACTCCCATCTTTAAATTAACACTACATATATATAAACATTACGCCGAAAAGTATATATATGAGAAAGTGTATCTTAAAGAATGCTTACGTTTGATGTAGCCCGGTGGTGTAGTGGCCTATCATCCGGGGCTTTGGACCCCGGGACCGCGGTTCGAATCCGCGCCGGGCTACCATTTTTATTTTTAGAAATATATATTTATTAATTTAAATATATGGTGAAAGTGTGAGGGTTGCTATTTTAACTGATGGAACTTATGGAGAAAGGGCTTATAAAACAATTAAATCAAAATTTTCATGTGATTTTATAACTGTCAAATATTATGGGGATTTTGATGAAATAACAATAAGCGAAGATACAATTGAGAAATTAAAATATTATGATTTATTTATAACTTACACTCTAAATCCTGATTTAACCTACGAGCTTGTTAGAATAATAAAAAAGCTCAACAATAAAGCTTTTATTCTCGTTGGAGCTTGGAAAGGAGAGGGATTTAAAAAACAGGTAGAGAGTTTTGGAAATGCCTTCTGCCCATATTTAATGTGTGATATTGGTGAAGATAGATTAAAAAATTATTTAAATAGCTATCCTCAACTAAAAGAATTTTTAAAATATTTTGGAAGACCGAAAGTGAAATTATATGTTAAAAATAATAAAATTGAAAGAATTGATGTTTTGAGAGAGGCACCATGTGGTTCAACCTCTGAAACTTTAAAGGAGTTTATTGGAAGAGAGTTTAATGACAAAACTTTAATAGATATTGGTTTGAGAGTTCAGCACTTTTGTAGGGCTGGGAAAATAAGAATTTTTGTAGAAAAAGAGGGAAAGAAAACAAAAGCTGGTAAAATATTAGTCAGTGGCATTGAAGTAATTCAAATCTAATGTTATGTCCAAATAAATATAATAAAGCTGAA
>JBDOKN010000185.1:0-2085 GCA_039833665.1 Methanocaldococcus sp. | reverse complement strand
GCATCTAAGGTTGAGATAGCATATTTTGATTTTGCTGTTTTTAATAAATCTTCTGCATTTTGAACAACTAATGAAACTGGTTTCCAACATTCATCTCCAACAACTATAGCCCCGTCTATCTTTCCGTTTTCTAATAGGTATTTTAGAAATGCTGTAACAACTCCCCCATCTTGCCCTTCAATATCACTTTTTGCATAATAGTATTTTTCATAAAACTTCTCCCTAATCTTTATCTGATACTTTGCAGATGAAATTCTTGGACAAACCTCATAACACATTCCATGTCCTTTTCTTAAACACTCTTCTATCAATTCCGGTTTTTCGTTGAAAGTTAATAAATTGTTTGGACATACTATAGTGCATGTCCCACATCTTGCACATATCCCACTATCGACTATCTCATTCAACTTCCATTCATACATTTTTTCACCAAAAAGTGTGATTATATTATTCACACTTTATTTAATCATATATAAAATTTGCTAATGTGTGCATGAATTTTGCACATATTAAATTTTCCACAAATGTGTATTTATATTTTTTGATTTTTTTGATGATAATTATTATTGCAAAATAAGTTATCAAGACGCTACCAATCAAAATTTTAAAAACTACTGATTTTTCCAGATAATTATATTAATTTTCCTTGCAGTTTCTTTTAGAATCTTTTCAATATCTTCTTTTTGTTTATCATTTAGGTTATGGAAGTTTTTTATAATCAATTTAATTGATTCTTTTAATTCTTTACCTCCTACCTCATAAAAGCCCCTAACCGCCTCAATATGTGAAAAAATTTTTCTCAACTTTTCTTCATTTTCTTTTAGATATTTCTTTCCTTTCTCAGTTATTTTATAAAGTTTTTTACCTTCTTCTGCTTTTACTACCTCTATATAACCGTTTCTTCTTAAACTCTGTAATGTTGGGTAAATAACTCCAGAACTTGGTTTATAATAAACAAATAAATCCTTTAATTTTTGTATTAATGCATATCCATGTAGTTCTTCATTATCTAAAAGATACAATATGAGGAGTTTTAACGAACCTCTTATATTTTCATGTTTCACGCTTTTCACCAAAGTTTTTATACTATGTCTTTTGATATATCTATATACATAATGATTGTATAAAAAGGTGATGGGTGTGGATTATATAACTCCACTAATGGAGAGTATTAAAATCTCAGCATATTACACAATAAAAATATCCATTATTGTTTTAACAACGATGTTTATTATTAATTATATTATGAATACAGGCATCATGAAGAAGTTGAGCGATGTATTATCTCCAATTTTAAAAAGATTAAAAATTAATCCAATATCAATTTCATCAATTTTAGCATGCTTTTTTAGTCCAACTGTGGGATATTCAATATTGGCTGAGGGCTTGAAGGAGAACAAGATAAATGAAAAAGAGATTATAGGGACTTCTTTAGCTAATTCATTTCCCTCTGTCTTATCCCATACTTTTACGTTTTTTATTCCAGTTGTTGTTCCTATCTTAGGTTGGACAGGAGTTTTATACGTTTTGATAAGGTTAGGGGTTGCTTTATCAAAAACAATAATGGGATTTATCTATCTATCAATTGTATCAGAAGATTATTCCTTTAAGATGCCAGAAATAAATAAATTAGATAAAAAAGAGAATGCAAAGAAGTCATTTAAAAGCACCCTTAGGTTTGCTAAAAGATTAATACCGATAATGTTCTTTATGATGACATTGGTTATCTATCTATCTAAAATAGGGTTTTTTGATTATGTTGAGGGATTTGTTAAACCAATAACAAACTTGCTAAATTTAAATCCCAATGTTGGAATTTTGGCATTGACAGAGGTTATGAATGTGCAGGCAGCAATAGTTATGGCTGGTGGATTTTTAAATGAAAATATTTTGACATCAAAAGAAATTTTAATTGGTTTGATTATTGGGAATGTTTTGACATTCTCAACAAGATATGTTAAGCATTCCCTACCTTTGCAAGTTTCCCTATTTGGAGCTAAGTTAGGGACTAAAATAGTTATGATTAATGCAGCAATCACTTTGTTGTTGGATATCTTTATAATAGCTGGGCTTCTATTAATTTAA
>JBDOKN010000184.1:0-1197 GCA_039833665.1 Methanocaldococcus sp. | reverse complement strand
GACAAAGCTAATATAACCCCATAAGTTATTTCTTGAATTAAGTTATAGCCAGTCCCTTTCTCAGCAGGTTCAATATAATACTTATAAATAAAATCTTTTATTTCATGAATCATCATTTCCCTCAAAATATTTACACAAATCCTCATTTACAATATATCTTTTATATTGTATAATAAATAATAGCTACAATAATAATATATAGATTAAAAAGATTATAATATTATAAGCGTCGAGGTATATAAGTTGTTTATACCGAAGGATGATGAATATATCGAGATTATAAGGAGGATTAGATGGAGTAGTAAATATATTTACCCATATTGTAATTCCAAGGACGGTTATTTTAAAAGATAGAGAGAAATAAAACCAAAAATACACAGGTGTAATATTTCCATCGTAATTAAACATTATTTAAGAAAACATCAAGGTATTAATCGGAGAAATCTCCACTTGTATGTAAGTTTTTATACAATTATCTACGGCTATAAATCGAATTGATTCTTTAAATTACTAACAAAATCCTATTGGGTAATGATACTTGAAGATTAGCCTTAGGTGAAAAAATATGGAGGATGGTGAAATATTAAAAACCCTATCCAACGAATTATTAAAAGGAGCAAAAATGCTCTCAATTCATTGCCCAAAATGCGGTTATCCTTTATTTGAAAAGGATGGAAAGACGTATTGTCCAGTATGCGAGAAATATAAAAATGATGAACTTGAAAAGAATAGAATAAAGTATGATAGTAAAGAAGTTATTAAAAAAGTAGATATTAATAGAATATTAATTGAAAAAATAAATTATTTAGCAATGAAACTAAAAGATGAAAATGAAATTGGTAGAATTAAAGAAATAAGTGAGACGTTATATATGCTACTCAAAATCAGAAAGAAAATCGAATAAGGATATTTTATTATTTTTATTTTATTTAAGATGATACTGTAAAACAATATGGAGATAAATTAATGAATAAAATCCTAAAAATAGAAAAATGTTGTTTTAAATTCCCCTATACTTGTAAAATATCTAACCCATAGGAGGATGCCTCCTATTGGAATACCTCACGTCCATTAAGTTAGGGCTTTCAGCCCTAATTAATGTCCTATTATGGGCGAAACCCCTCTATGGTGTGATAGGATGCATTGATTAACTAAAGCTAATTAATACCCCTTAAATTCCCCTATACTTGTAAAATA
>JBDOKN010000183.1:0-2232 GCA_039833665.1 Methanocaldococcus sp. | reverse complement strand
GAGGTTAAAACTTGGACGTTAATTTGGGATGAAAGCCCCAACTTAATGGATGTGAGTATTTGTAACTATAGGGCTTTGCCCCTATGGAAATCAGACCGTTTTGTTATGGAAATTATATTTTTATATTTGTAGATTAAAAATGTTAAACTTAAGTATATATTATATCTCTTTTTATTTGTATATATAAATATATCAATCAACATTTTATAAAAGTATTTAATAGAAAAATAACAAAAATTAGAAGTATGTAAAAATGGTGATAATCATGGAAATTATTTTTAGAGGAGCAGCGTTAGAAGTTGGAAGGAGTTGTATAGAAATAAAAACTGATAAAAGTAAAATCCTATTAGATTGTGGAGTTAAGCTTGGAAAAGAGATTGAATATCCTATATTGGATGATTCCATAAGAGATGTTGATAAAATTTTTATTTCTCATGCCCATTTAGACCATTCAGGAGCTCTCCCAATATTATTTCATAGGAAAATGGATGTTCCAGTAGTAACAACAGAATTATCAAAAAAATTAATTAAAATTTTGTTAAAAGATATGGTAAAAATTGCTGAAACAGAAAATAAAAAAATCCCTTACAACAATCACGATGTAAAAGAGGCAATGAGGCACACAATCCCATTAAATTACAACGATAAAAAATACTACAAGGATTTTTCTTACGAATTGTTTAGTGCTGGGCATATCCCAGGTAGTTCATCTATATTGTTGGAATATCCTAACAAAACTGTTTTATATACTGGTGATATAAAGCTTAGAGACACAAGATTAACCAAAGGAGCCGATTTAAGCTATACAAAAGATGATATTGATATTTTAATTATAGAATCGACCTATGGAAACAGCATACATCCAAATAGAAAAGCTGTAGAGTTAAGTTTTATAGAAAAGATAAAAGAGATTTTATTTAGGGGAGGGATTGCTTTAATCCCAGTATTTGCTGTTGATAGAGCCCAAGAAATATTATTAATATTGAATGACTATAACATAGATGCTCCAATTTACTTAGATGGAATGGCTGTGGAAGTTACAAAGTTAATGCTTAACTATAAAAATATGCTAAACGAAGCAACACAATTAGAAAAAGCTCTAAAAAATGTTAAAATGATTGAAAAATCAGAAGATAGGATTAAAGCAATTGAAAATTTATCAAAAAATGGAGGAATTGTTATAACAACTGCGGGAATGTTGGATGGAGGACCTATTCTGTATTACTTAAAATTATTTATGCATAATCCTAAAAATGCCCTTTTATTGACTGGCTATCAAGTTAGGGAGTCAAATGGAAGACATTTAATTGAGACAGGAAAGTTATTTATTGGAAAAGATGAAGTTAAGCCAAATTTGGAAGTTTGTTTGTATAACTTCTCATGCCACGCTGGGATGGATGAGCTACACGAAATAATTAAAAAAGTTAATCCAGAATTATTGATTATACAGCATGGAGAGGAAGTTCAAGCAACAATTTTAAGAAACTGGGCTTTAGAACATGGATTTAATGTAATAGTTCCAAAATTAGGAGAAAAGATAAAGGTATAAAGAGGAAGAGATATGTTGGGATTAAAAATTGAAGATGCAGTAAAATACAACGAAAAATTAAAAAAATATGTGTATAAAAGAGGAGATAAACTTAGAATTAACTTTAAAGATAAAGAGGCATTAATGGAGTATAACAAAACAGTTTTAAAGGTTTTATTTGGTTTAGATATTGAGTTATATAAAAATGGGTTAATCCCTACACCAATAAACAGGTATCTCTTTATAAAATCTACTTTTGAAACTTTAAAAAAACTTGGCATAGAAAAACCAACTGTTTTGGAGATTGGGACCGGGCACTCTGCCATAATCTCCCTACTGATAAAAAAATTTTATGAAGCTGAGGTTTATGCTACTGAGGTTGATACCGCATTCATAAATTTTGCTAAAAAGAATATAGAAAGGAACAATTTGGATATAAAAATTATAAATTCTAAAGGAAGGGTTATTGAAGGCATTGAAGAAATTAAAGATAAAAAATTTGATTTAATTATATCATATCCTCCTTTCTATTCAAAAAATTCTGTTGCAAGTGGGAGAAAGTTTGGTGGAGCTTTGGCTAAAGAGGTTGAGTTAATTGGTGGCGGAAAGTTTGGGGAAGAGTTTTCATTTAAAATAATTGAAGAAGGTATTAAATTTTTAAATAAAAATGGAGTTATTGCCTTGATGATGCCAAAAAAACCAGA
>JBDOKN010000182.1:0-5659 GCA_039833665.1 Methanocaldococcus sp. | reverse complement strand
ATTTGATAAAAAACCTCAAAATCAAAAATAATATCTTTAAAAATCTTTAAATTGAAAATAAAAGAAAGTTAGTGTGGTGAAAAGTTTAAATTTAATTAACCTTATTTTTCTCTTTCCATTCTTTTAATATCCTATCCCAGTTCTTTCTTAGGAAATCTCCTACTTGAGAGGAATCTCTCGTTCCAATAACACATGTCCATCCTGTCTTATCCTCAATATCTCCCCTTGTTGAAGCCGCTAATGCTGGCAGTATTATAATCCTATGGCTAACTTTTTCAGCTATTCCTGTTTCTTCAATCAACTTTTTGGCATTCTCTCCACAATATTGCCCTCCTGCAACTGAAACATCAACTGCCTTTCCTCCAGTGTCCATAACCAACAGCCAGCAGGTAACATTATCCTTCTCAAAGTCCCCTGTAACTGTATAAAACGTTAATGAGAAGTTCGTTGTTAATATAACTGGACTGTTTTCATCTGGATTGCCAATTGGGTATAAGCCGGGTTCAACTGCCTGTGGTTTTCTTGGGTCTGTATAAATACACTGCCTTAATGTTAAGACGGGCATTAGTTCCCATATATCTGTCCCATGCATAATTAATGCATCTGCATATCTGTTTAATAATGTAGCCGCAATAGTTGCCTCGAACATTTTAGCAACAACCTCTTTATCCTCAAAGAATCCAGAAATTGGACAATCGTTCTTCAAAGCATAGTAATAGGCGTTGATTGGCAAATTCAATATTGGAAATCCAAGATATTTATCTTCCCTTTCAATTGCACTTCTTCTAATCATTACATTTAAATCCAATGTTTCAGCAATATTTTCTGGGTATGTGTGAGGTTCTAAAACCAAATCCTCAATGCCATTGGCTAAGCACTTTGCAGCCATGTTTTTTAAGTCCTTGACATTATTTGATGATAGAACTAAAACAACGTCTTTCTCTTTTTTAAGCTCTTTAATAACTTTTATGAAATCATTTAATGTTTCTTTTGTTGCGGCATAGACCATTGGCTTTGATTTAACTACTTTTAAAGCTTCTTTTATGATTTCAGGATTTAGTGAGGCAATGCAGATAGGCATCTTTGTCTCTTTTTCAACTATTTCAATAGCTTTTTTAAACTTCTCAACATCTCCAGAGGCATTTCTTATGACAATAAAGTCCAATTTTAATTTTTCCCCAGTTCTTTCAAATACAAAGTTTTCTATTTCCTTAGCTCTATTTTTAATCTCCTCTTCACTCAACTCGTCACTTATATCAACACCAATTGGTGTTGGATTGAAGAATGATAGCTGATATCTATACATTACTTCCTCTCCACCTAACACAGCCCTTCTTTCATCATTCCCAAACCAAATTTCTTTTACTGGTGGAGAAATAAGCTCTAAAATTTTCTCTTTATTTTTTTTAAATTTTGGAGTATCCAATATAGGACATTGGTCAAGTGTTGCCTCTTTTTCCAATAATTTAGCGGCAAATGCCATACATGATGGATAGCCACATTTTTTACAATTTGCTTTTGGAAGTAGTTTATAGATATCCATTGCACTAATCTTTTTTGGCATTTTATCACCTTTAAATTAGAATAGAAAATATTTTTATGCTTTTGCCACTATCCATTCATAGTTGTTTGTGTTTAATTTAACCTCTCCTGGTTTAGTTGTTAGTGTTTTTCCTATTTCCTTTAATGTTTTTACTGCTATTGGGTTAAGCATCATGAATAAATCAACTCCACACATCATCATTGTAATTCCGGTAGTTATTTCCCATAATGGTAATCTATACTCTCTTGGTCCCCATTCTTTATTAACCATCCATGCCTCTCTTGCCCCGTTAGCGTTTGTTGTTCCAGAGGACATTGGCATATTAACTAACTCATCCCCTTTCAATCCATTCAATCTCAATCTTGTCATTGCATTGATTGAGAACTCAATTCCATAACCTAATGCACATGTTGTTGGGTCCATAACAATTCTATTTGGGTCTAAACCTGCCTCAATTAATTTTCTATTTAAGTCCCTTGCCATGTTTGGGTCCATAATGCTCCATGCCAATACATTATGGTCGTATTTCATAGCGGCATCAACAATTTTTTTATAATCCAACTCCAAGTTTGCTGAAGCTAATAAGCACCTATCTCCTTCTGCAACCTCAGCACATGCCTCTAAGACCAATGGGTCTTTTTGAGGATTCCCACTACCTCCAATAACAAACGGCACATCAACTGCCTGTAATAAATCTTCCATTAATTTTGCAGCTTCTTTTGGACTTTTATCTTTAATTTTTGGGTCTGTTGAGATATGGTGAATTGTTATCATATCCGCCCCAAATTCTTTAACACACTTCTTTGCCCATTCGCAGGGGTCTTCCATAACATCTTGGAAAAACTGCCTAATTGGCTTTGGTAATCCGGGCATTGGAATATCAAATATATCGAAAGTAACAACTGGTGGGTTTGGCTGTGGTTCTTCAAATCTATATAAAGCTCTCTGCCCACCAATCTTTACGACAACTCCTCTTCCACCTTCGGATTTAGGTTTTCCAAACTGAACTTCTCTTATAGAGTTTTTGTATTTTTCAACTGGTGGCTCCCAATCCAGTTCTGGGACTTCTTTAATTTCTATAATTCCTTCTTCAGCCAATTTCTCTTTTATTGATGGTGTTTGTGGAATAACAACCGGAGGGGCTGAGGGGATGTTTATGATTAGTTCATCAGCAGTTATTTTAATGTCTTCAATCTCCACTTTTCCAATTTTCTCAATAATTTTTATTAAAGCATTTAAATCCATAACCTCACCTAATCTGTCATTATAAATCATTATAAATTTAATGTTATGTTATTATAATTTTCCTATATAAACATTATTATCTCAATCTTTTAAAGGGAAATTTCAAAGAAATAAAGAATATTTTACTTTATTTCAAAGTTAAAGAACAGTATTTTCTATTTAATATTTTAATACCCTAATCACTTTTCCTATTGAAAAAATTTATATACTTCCTATCGATATCAATAATTTAAGTAATTTAACTTATATACCGTGGCGCGGGGTACCGGGCTTGGTAGCCCGGGGCGGACTTCAGATCCGTCGAGGGCGAGAGCCCTCGGGGTTCGATTCCCCCCCTGCGCCGTCATATTTTGTGAGATTATGGAGAAAGTGTATTCAAAATACGGAAGAATTAAAGATTTAAAAGAGATTATTTCAGGATTAGCCAATTTTACAGGGATTATTAGGATAGACAACGCTTTCCTCTTTTATATCGACTCAAAACTTATCTCATCAAAGTTTAATGGTAGAGAGAAAAGTTTAGAGGAGATATTTTCACAAATTCCAGATGAATTTTTAATAGAAATTTATCAAGGAAATGAAAAAGAGGTAAAATCTGCCCTTACAAATTTTAAACCTGATGAATCTATTGTTGAAATTTCAAAACTAAGTTTAGTTTTTGAGGATGAAGTTATTTTGAATTCTTATAGCGATGTATATAAATATTTGACTTATATAAATAAAGTTATTTTCATGCCAAAAAGATTTAAAAATGAAAAGGGAGTAGTTGTTTATAAAAATAAAAAAGAGGTTTTTGCTGTCTATTTTGGTAAAAAAACCCTATTTGGTAAGAAGGCAATTAACAAACTAAAAACAACATTTGCTGTTAGTGAGATAATTGCAAAGATTGAAAAAACATCTGATAAAGAACTAAATTCTCTAAAAAATCAATATCCTGAAGGGGTTTTATTCTTTGGGGAATCAATTAACGATGTTGTTAAAAAAATAATATCTTCAAAAAAACCCATAACCTTAGAAAATGTTTCATTGATTGATGCTCTATCTTACGGAACATGTTTAATTAAAATTGAAGGTAGTGAAGTAGGATATATAGTGGCTAAGGAAGGAAAACCAATATATGCCTTTTTAAATGACTATGATGGAGAGAAGAGTTATAGGTTATTAAAAAGTATGTGTATTGTTGAGGATGTTAAATACTACATCTACAAGCTATCAAAAGAAGAGTATCACATGTTTAAATCGTTTGAAGAGAATAGGATAACGCTATCTTAATCCTTATCAATCATTTTTATAGCCATTTCATAAGCTTTCTTTAAATCTCCTGTCTCTAAGATGCATTTTTCAGCAACATTCTTTGGAATACCTTTTTTAACAAAAACTTCAACTGCCTCCTTAAAAAATTGACTATTCCTTATAATCTCCTCAGCAAGCTCTTTTTTTAGTTCCATATATTCATCTGGGCTTATATTGTTTTTGGCAAGCTCATAGTCCCTATAAGGGCAGGGTTTTGTTATTTTACAGCACCAAACTAAACTACCAAAGCAGGTATTTTTTCCTAAGCCAAGTTTTGTTCTTTTTCCAAAGTTCTCCTTTATCCTTATAAATTCCTCTGGCGACATTTTCAATATTGCCAATGCTTTATGAATGGGACAGTATTTTATTGGGGGACAGCAGAAAGCTAAACCTCTTAAGTCCCCTCCTCTACAAATGTGAGATGGGGCATTCTCCCAGCCCATAATTTCACCTTATCATCTCTTTTATTTTTTCAACAACCTTTTTTATTGCTTCATTTAAAATTTTCTCTCCAAGTTTTTTATCCAATTTAACTCCAAATCTTTCAACAACTTCTGCCTCTTCATCTATTGCTTTATTGTTTTCTCTTGCTTCTTTTAGTCCAACCATTCCCACTTCAGGATATTTTTTAAAGTTATTATGCTCTTTTAAAGTTTCTTCATCAGCTTTAGCCATCCCTATAATATAACCAACAGAAACTTCTTCTGTTGAAGCATGGGTAAAGGTTATATTTATCATCTCCACCTTTACTCCAAACTCATACTCTAAATCTTTTAAAAAATTCTCAACTAATACATTCCCTCCATGACAATTAACTATCAAAAACCTCTCAACACCAATTTTTTTACTTTCATTTATCAAAAATCTTAAATAACGATAAACCTCTTCGGGTTTATTGTGGATACCATGCTTAACATACTCATACTCAGTTGATGGAATAACTACCCCTAAAAACTTAGCTCCAGTTAAAATAGCAGATTTTAAAGCTATATAAGACGCTATCTTTATGTCAGTATCTATTGGCAAAACAGCTCCATGGTTTTCTAAGAACGAGCCGAGAGCTATGACTCCTACTTTATGAACTTTTTCATTTAATACATTTCCTGATGATAATCTAAGTTGCATAATATCCCAAGATTATCTTTTTTAATAACCCATCTTTAACCATTTTTAAGTTTAATATAACAACTCCACTATCAAAGCTTTCTTTTAATGGATTCTTTGCAGTATTCCATCCCTTTCCATCAGTTATCCATATAAATTGAACATTATTGTTATTGTTTTTTATAAATTCATTTAGTGCTTTATATTCTCCAGCAGTAGCTTTTAACTTTGAACCTCCTCCACTGTAAAAATTAACCTCAATGAGATATAGCTTTCTATTGGCTTTATTAAAAACTGCAAAGTCAAATTTTCTATTTGTTTTATCCAATGTTAAGTTTATTCCCCATTTTTGCTTTATTTTGTCTCTTGTTGCTTGGAAGATGTAATCGAGGTTTTTATTTTGTTTGCATAGATTTTCAATGTATTTTTCAACAATATTCTCCATTAAATTCCCAATCCTATTTTTTCTTGCAT
>JBDOKN010000181.1:0-3378 GCA_039833665.1 Methanocaldococcus sp. | reverse complement strand
GTTATAATGAAAAAAGATTGCTATACATTAAGAATTTCATTAAAACCTGGATTTATAAATGCTGAGCAGTTAAAGGCAATAGCTTATGTTATTGAAAATTTTGGAGATAATAAAGCCCATATAACAACAAGGCAAGGAATTGAATTTAAAATATCTCCAGAACATTTGGAAGAAGTAGAGAAAATTCTAAATAGTGTTAATTTAAGCTTAGGTTCAACTGGAAATAGAGTTAGACAAGTTGTATCTTGTATTGGCTTAGAATGTTATAATGCCATTGGTGATTCTGTCTCTTTGGCAAGAAGAATTCATGAAGAGTTTGAGGGTGTTTGGGTTCCAAGAAAATTAAAGATAAATGTTAGTGGCTGTCCAAATTCATGCACATTTCATAGGTTTTGTGATATTGGGATATGTTATAGATATAAAATAACCATAGATAAAAATATGTGCTCAAATTGTGGAAAATGTAAAGATTTTTGTGATTTAAATGCCATAGATTGGGAACGAAAAATAATAAAAAATATATGCACAGGAGAAGGAAAATGTATTGGCTTATGTAGTGCCTTTAAAGCTGAGAGAGTTATTAGCATGTTCGTTGGAGGAAAAGGGGGGAGAATATATAAAGAAGGAAAACACTTAATAGATTTAAAAAATGAGGATGACGTTCTATTGGCTATTGATGAATTGATAACTTTATATGCAAAGTTTGGAAGGGACAGGATGGCAGATTTTGTTGAAAACTATGGAATTGAAAATTTAAAAAATAACATAAAAGAGTTGATAGAATGAACCAAATTAACAACAATTATAGAGAATTCTTAAAAAAATTAAGAAATAAATATTTAAAAAAGAGAAAGCCAAAAGATAAAAATAAACCTATTGCTGTGTGGATGCAAGATGACATATATAGAGATTTCAACATAGGAAAATCCCTAACAATAATTTTAAGGACAGAAGGATGTTATTATGCAAAAGAAGGCGGATGTTTAATGTGCTCCTATTTAATGGACTCCTCCCCTGAAAAAATAACTGCCAAAAATATAATAAATCAGTTTAACTATGCAATTGAAAAGTATAAAGAAAAAATAAAAGATTTAAAAGATTTCAGTGTTAAAATTTTTACTTCTGGAAGTTTTTTGGATGATAAGGAAGTGCCTAAAAAAGCAAGGGAATACATTTTCAAAAAACTTAGCGAATTTAGCAATTTAAAAGAGATGGCTATTGAATCCAGACCTGAATTTATTGATGAAGATAAATTAAATGAGATTAGAAACTATTTAGATATCAATGTTGAAATTGGGGTAGGAATAGAAAGTTTTAATGAAGAAATTAGGGAGAAAGCAATTAACAAGGGAATAACTAATGAACAAATAATTAAAGCCATAGAATTGGCTAAAAACTACAACATTGGGATAAAAGCTTACTTATTAATAAAACCTTTATTCATAACTGAAAAGGAGGCAATCTATGACTCAGTATATTCAGCAAATAAGTGTATAGAGCTGGGATGTTCAAGGATATCCTTTTGCCCTGCCACAATCCATAAAGGTAGTTTAATGGAGTATTTTTTCAACAAAAATCAATATAGACCACCATTCTTATGGAGTGTTATCGAAATTTTAAAGAAAGTTAAAGAAAATAATCCAAATGCATTAATTATGTGTGATACCTCAGGAGTAGGAAGTGTTAGGGGAGCTCATAACCTTTATAAATGCAAATGCAACAGATTGATTAAAGAAAGATTGGAGAGATTCACTTTAACACAGGATATAGATGTTTTAGATGTTGAATGTGGTTGTAAAAATATATGGAAGGCATATATTGAAGTTGAAAATAAAAATATAGTTCCATTAGGAGATGAAAGAAAACTCCTGTTATAAATTATTCTGGAATCTGCCCTCCCGGAACCATGACACTTAACTTAACTTGTTTAACTCCTTTTAGGGCAGTTAATCTATCCGTTAATTCTCTAATCCTCTTAGCATCTCCTCTAACCAATATTGTTTCTAAGCAATGGTCGTGGTCTAAGTGCAAATGTAAAGTAGCAACGATAATATCAGTATAGTTGTGTTGAATTTCAGTAATTTTTTCCATAACATCTGATGCATGGTGATTGTAAATTACGCTTATACTTCCTGCTCTCTCTCCCTCTAAGCTATGAATCCACTTGTGTTTTATTATATAATCTCTAATAGCATCCCTTATTGCCTCACTTCTACTCGCATATCCCCTTTCAGCAATTATCTCATCAAACTCTTTTAATAGTTTTGAAGGTAAAGATATACTAATCCTGTCCATCTCTGTCATAATCTCCCCCATTTATAGTTCTTTTTCAAAAGTGAATAAAATTTATTAATGATGAAGTTTAAACTCCTTCCTAATGGAAGGAGTTCATTAATACCTTATGTATTCCAAAATATTTTGAAAAGAACTATATTTTTGATTTAATTATTACTATGTAATAACCAACTATATAAAATTAACTGTGGTAATAATACTAAATAATAATTATTATAAATTATAAATTAAAGTTATGTTAAAGTAAAATAAAGATGTAATGATATTTATATCATTATTATATCAATATATAATGGGTGGAATTATGAGTTTAATTATATGTTATTATGGTAAAAATGGAGCAGTAATTGGTGGAGATAGAAGACAGATATTTTTTAGAGGAGATGAGGAAAAAAGGAAAATACTGGAGGAAAAATTATATAGTGGGGAAATAAAATCAGAAGAAGAACTTTATAAGTTAGCAGAAGAACTTAACATTAAGATTATAATCGAAGATAGTAGAGAAAAAGTTAGAAAAATATCAGATTCGGTAATAGTGGGGGAGGTTAGAAGTTTAGGAATGGATGCAAAAAGAAGGAGGGTTTATGCAACTAAGGGGAAATGCGCAATAGTAGATATATTAAACGATACTGTAACGAATGAAATAATAAAAGAAGGTTTTGGAGTTGTAGTTTTTGGAAACAAGTTTTTAAAAAGGAAAGCTGAAGAAGAATTGAAAAAAACAGCCAAGTTATTTCCAATGATGACAATACAGCAAATAGAGGATGCAATAAAAGAAATTTTTGAAAAATTTAAATGGCATCCTACTTTAAGTGAAGTTTATGATGTGTGTAGTGTGAATAAGTATGAAAATAATTTTGAAGAGGTTGTTAAAAAAGATATCGAAGGTTTATTTAAGTATAGAGAGGAGTTAAGAAAACAGCTTATTGATTTTGGAAAGGTTATGACGATAGTTAATAAGATTGTAAAAAATGGAGAGATTGGAGTTATTAAAGATGGAAAACTTCATTTATATGACAACTACATAGCTATTGACAAAATAGACCCAAATCCAAAGGTATTTAAAGTTGTAGATGTGGAGGG
>JBDOKN010000180.1:0-2168 GCA_039833665.1 Methanocaldococcus sp. | reverse complement strand
AACCCAATCAATAACGGTGTTATTGCCTCTATAATTCTTGATTTTTCTAAATCTCCACAATCTATTGCTCTAACTCCATCTATTTGGTTGGCTAAATCAATAACTACCTTTTTTGCTTCCTCATCATTTCCACAAACTAAGATATCGCAATCAACTGGATTATCTAAATCTTCTAAAATAGCATGGCAAACATTTTGGAAAGCACTAACTACCTTACTCTCTTTTAAAACATTTTGAACCATCTCAGCAACTGAGCCATCTGGAGGAAATAACAACCTTGTTGGTTTATCTCCTATTGCAGTTGCCAAAGGAACTCCAATAGAAACAACTACCTTCCCCTTTAACTCCTCTCTTAATTGCTTTATTGTTGATAGTGTATATTCATAAGGTATTGATAAAATAACAACATCTCCCTCTTTTGCCGCGTCTTTGTTCTCTAAACCAATAATATCTGCCTCAATTCCTCTCTTTTTTAATATTTCTTTTGCCTTTTTAGCTGCTTCTTCAGCTTTTTCTTTTTTTCTTGAACCTATGATTATCTTATTATATTTTGCTAATCTTAAAGCTAAACCAAATCCTTGGTCTCCAGTTCCTCCCAATATTGCCACTTTCATCTTTTCACCTCAAATAAATCCTTTTTTATATCATAAGATTTTAAATCCTCACTAATAATAATTTTAAAGCTCTCATTATACTGTTTAACGTTCATTTTATATAGGTTGAAATACTCCTCCTTATCATATCTTGCTGAGATATGAGTTAAGATTAACGCCTTTACATCTGCCAATTTAGCTATATTTACAGCATCTCCTATTGTTGAATGCATATTCTCCTTAGCAGCATCTTTGGCTGAATCATCAAACGTTGCCTCGTGAATCAATACATCACATCCTAACTCTTTTAAATATTTTCCAAAATCTTCTAATGGAAGAGTATCTCCACTGTAAGCTAAGCAAAAGCCCTTTTTTGGTGGCAATAAAACATCCTCTGGTTTTACAATTTCTCCATAAATGTTTTTAACTGCCTCTCCATTTTTTAGCTTTTTTAAATCTGGACCAATTTTAACTCCAAGTTTCTTAGCTTTTTCAATATCTAAACGTGGTTTTTTAACTTCTTTAAATATATATGCATAGGAAGGAATACTGTGTTGGGTTGGATAAGCAATTATTTCATAATTTTCCTCTTTATAAATTGTTGTTGGTTCTTTTGCGTAAATTTCATAAACCCTTATTGGAAATTCCACATAACCAACTCCTAAATTTAAAGATTTTTCAACAACATCCTTAATTCCTTCTGGTCCAAATATTTTAATCTCTTTTTCCCTTCCAAAAAATCCCATGCTCTGTAAAAGTCCTGGAATGCCTAATATATGGTCTCCATGCAGATGGGTTATAAATATTTTATTAATTTTCATTGGAGAAATCTCAGTAAAAAGCATCTGCCTTTGAATATTTTCACCACAATCAAATAAAAAAACCTCTCCTCCATATTTAAACGCTATTCCTATATGATTCCTACTTTTTGATGGAACTGCTGCACCAGTCCCTAAAAATATCAGCTTCATAACAATCCTCTTATTTATTCATTTTCTAAATATTCCTTAACAACATCCTCAAATTCTAACGCATCTACCCATTTTTTCATATTTCTACACCATTCTTCCATCGTATTTTTTATAATCTTTTTCGTCTCTTCAAATGGAATTGCCTCATAAATGTAATAATAACCTCCATCCTTTATATTTACCTGCTTTCTCTTTACTAAACCAGCATTTAATAAATTTTGAACAGCCCTCTGAACTGTGCTTCTATCCCTATTAATCCTCTCAGCAATGTCGTTTATTTTTGAAGGTCCGTTTTTTAAAATATCAAAATAAACCTTGACATCAGAAACTTTTATACCGAAAACACATGCCATTAAGCTATCGAATGTCCAAGTTGTGCATGGTGTTTTTAATAAAAGTTTGCTCATAAATATCACCTTATGGTTGTGGCATTGGCATTAACTAACTGTATCATTATATTTAAAGATTATCCACTAAAATATTCACTATCCTCTCTCCACTCTTTCCATCTCCAAATGGATTTTTCCAATTTTTATTTTTTTTGAGCATTATTTTAACTGCTTTGATTAATTTTTCTTTATTATCTCCAACCAATATGTTGGCT
>JBDOKN010000179.1:0-4485 GCA_039833665.1 Methanocaldococcus sp. | reverse complement strand
AATATTTAGCAAATTGTTATCTCCAGCAGATGTTGGTTATTCAGAGAGAAAAACTTCTAAATATACCTATCAAAAAACAGTTATGCCTTCTTTGATACATTTAGATAACAATAAAAAATAATAAAAAATAAAAATTTAATTAAATGGTTTATTTTCTCTTTTTTACCATCTCATACAACATTGCCTGCAATCCATGATACTTAACCATCCCAGCCAATTCCTTTTGGTCAATCTCTTTCTCATCAAAAGAAACCAACTCTTTGCTATATAAAGCGTAAGGGCTATCTCTACCAACAACCCTCGCAGTTCCTCCAAATAATTTAACCTTAACAATTCCAGTAACTCTCTCCTGTGTTTTATCAATAAAAGCATCTAAATCCTCCCTTAATGGGTCAAACCAAAGACCTTTATAAATTAACTCACCGTATAAGCTATCAACTATCTCTTTAAATCTAAGCTCATCCCTTGTTAAAACTAACTGCTCTAAGCCCTTATGAGCTGTTAATAACAAAACAGCTCCTGGACATTCATAGTTTTCCCTTGATTTTAAGCCGATAATCCTATCCTCTATAATATCTATTCTTCCAATACCATGCTTTCCAGCAATTTCATTAGCTCTCTTTATGAGTTCAACTGGCTCTAATTTCTCTCCATCAATAGCTACTGGAACCCCTTCCTTAAATTCAATCTCAACAATCTCCTCCTCTTTATCCTCAACTGGGTTTTTAGTCCATGCATATATCTCTTCTGGTGGAACAAAGTCAGGATTTTCCAATTCACTACCTTCAATACTTCTTCCCCATAAGTTTTCATCTATACTGTATTTTTTACTTTCAGTTGGAATTGGAATTCCTTTTTCTTTTGCATACTCAATTTCCTCAGCCCTCGTTAAGTTTAAATCCCTAATTGGTGCTATAATTTTCAAATGTGGGGCTTTTATTCTTATAGTTGTTTCAAATCTAAATTGGTCATTTCCTTTTCCGGTGCATCCGTGAGCAACTGCCTCAGCTCCAACTTCCTCAGCGACTTCAACAACCTTGTAGGCAATTAAAGGTCTTGCCAAGGCAGTTGATAAAGGATATCCCTCATACATTGCATTTGCCTTTATAGCTCTAAATATGTAATCTTTAACAAACTCTTCCTTTGCATCTATTGTGTAGTGCTTTAAAACTCCTAATTTTTTAGCTTTTTCTTCTACTTCTTTTATCTCCTCTTCTGGCTGTCCAACATCTACACATACGGAAACCACTTTATAACCATACTTATCCTCTAATAATTTTAAGCAGCAACTTGTATCCAATCCCCCTGAATATGCTAACACAGCTATTTTTTCCATAACAAACCCTCACAAAATATTTTTATATCTTATAGAGTTATTTTGATATAAAACCTTTAAAGTTTTTGTATTTTATTGCTTATAGTTTTTGAGTATATATAACTCACCCATCATATATAAAAACAGAAAATGGCAAAATCTATAGTTCTTTTCAAAATATTTTGGAATACATAAGGTATTGATGAACTCCTTCCATTAGGAAGGAGTTTAAACTTCATTAATAAATTTTATTCACTTTTGAAAAAAACTATAATTGAAATTTTGGGGATAATATGAAAAAAGTAGAAAAAAATGGCAATGGAAAAAGCATATGTGTAATTGGTTTGGGATATATTGGTTTGCCTACTGCCTCAATGTTGGCAATACAGGGCTTTGATGTTATTGGAGTGGATATAAATAAAAAAAGAGTAGATGAGATTAAAAATTTAAGTTTTAAAACAAAGGAGAAAGATTTAATGACATTAGTTAGGGGAGCTATAACTTCTGGAAATTTAAAAGTGCAAACAAAACCAGAGAGGGCGGATGTTTTTATTATATGTGTGCCAACACCTTGCATAGAGTGTAATGGAAAAAAGAAATGTGATTTAAAATATTTAAATAAAGCGATTGAAAATATAGAACCATATCTTGAAGATGGAAATTTAATAATAATTGAAAGCACAATTCCTCCAGGAACTACTGATGAGATTTATAAAAAATTATCAAAAGATAAAAAAATATATGTTGCTCACTGTCCAGAGAGGGTTCTACCTGGAAATATATTGAAGGAGTTAGTTGAAAATGATAGGGTCATTGGTGGAGTTGATAAAAAATCTGCTGAAATGGCAAAAGATATTTATGAGACGTTTGTTACTGGAAAGATATATTTAACTGATGCTAAAACAGCAGAGATGGTTAAGTTGATGGAAAATACATATAGGGATGTTAATATTGCCTTAGCCAATGAATTTGCAAAGATTGCAGAGGAGATTGGCATCAATGTATGGGAAGCGATAGAGTTAGCCAACAGGCATCCGAGGGTGAATATCTTAAAGCCAGGTCCTGGTGTGGGAGGACATTGTATAAGCATAGACCCGTGGTTTATTGTTGAGAAATCGAAGAACGCCAAGCTTATAAAAACTGCAAGGGAGTTAAATGATTCTATGCCATTTTTTGTTGTTGAAAAGATTAAAAAAATAATAAAAAAGAACAGTGGTAAAATAGCCATATTTGGTGTAACTTATAAAGGAAACGTTGATGATACAAGGGAAAGCCCTGCTGAAAAAGTTGTTGGCAGATTGGTAGAAGATGGCTTTGAAGTTAAATGCTACGACAAATATGCAAGAGAATTTAAATATCCGTTGTATAGCTTAGATAAATCTATTGATGAAGCTGATATCATTGTTATATTAGCTGAGCATGATGAATTTAAAAATTTTAATGAAAAGGATATAAAATATATAGCTTCAAAAGTAAGAAGTAAAATAATTCTTGACACTAAAAATATTATTAATAGAGAGTTGTGGAAAAAGGAGGGATTTAAAGTTTATGTGTTGGGTGATGGAAAGAATGCATAACTTAAATAACACATATTTAAAAGAGTGTATTCATTTTTTAGATAGTTGCATAAGTGCATTGAAAAACTTTGATTTAAGAACTTTTGTATCAAGGTTTTATTATGGCATGTTGTATTTATTAAACGCATTTGAGTTTTATGTTAGAGAGGATATAGAGGATTGGCACAATAAGGAAAGATAT
The DNA here is from genome assembly GCA_039833665.1 of Methanocaldococcus sp. Lineage (GTDB taxonomy): Archaea > AGJL01 > Methanococci > Methanococcales > Methanocaldococcaceae > Methanocaldococcus. The sequence continues at coordinate 1,412 of JBDOKN010000179.1, read as the reverse complement.
ATCCATTTTAGCAAAAAAATCAGGAATTTCTTAATGGATTTAAAACTGTATAGGCATGCATCTGACTATATACTATCTCCAAGATTGGAACATGGGAAGCACTATGGAGAGCATTGGGAGGAGTTTAAAGAGAGCTATTTAAAATTGAAGTTTTTCCATTATTTGCATATATTGAGGCAAGAGTTGTATAGTTATAGATATAATCAACTAATTGCAATTATCATTGAGAAACTTGAAATTATTGAAAAGCTCTTAAAACTTTATATAATGTTAGAGGAATGATTATGAAGGAATTAATTAAGATATTGAAACAATTTGGCATTTATAATGAATATCTAAAAATTTTGGATGTGGAAATTGATGGTGATAGGTATATAACTATCCTAACCCCAACAACCTTAAATTGGATTGAAGAAGAGGAAATAGAAGAAATATTAGAAGAGACCTTTAAAAATGCAAGGATTAGAATTTCACAACTTCCATTAAATAAGTTTATTAAAACTTATTTAGAAAAAAACTTAAAAAATAAGCTGTTTGGAGAGAATATTGAAAATGCTGAAATAGAAGGGGAAAATTATGCTCTATACATTGATTGGAAGAATAAAAAAATAGTTATTCACAAGTTTGATGGAAAAAATCCTATAAAAGAAAGTTGTAAGCTATCGTCTAATTGGGAAACAATGTGGGGTATTTGGGCTTTAGGATTTGAAAGTAAGGAAAAAGCCAAGGAATTTGCTGAAAATCTTGCAGATGAAATTTATAAATATTATGAAGTTGAGTTCGATATTGAAGAACATAAAAGATGTCTGGAATAACATCAAATTACCATAATATTCATTTAGAGATGCCAAGATTTTGTTATAAACCTCATCCACATTGCCAATTTCTAAATCTCCCATGTTCGGATAGACAAATCTAAACCAGAAGTTTATAAAATTATCTTTAATGTAATAAATCCCTCTCTTCCTCTTTTTGTATGGTAGATGATAGCCCAAAATGTCAAGACGTTCTAAGGTTTCAATATACTTTGATAAATTCCCTCTATCCAATCCAGTTGCATCAACAAGCTTTCCCAATGTGTTATAACCAAGGGCAACATACTTCAAAATCAGCTTATAAACTCTCGGCTCTCTAAGCTCTTCCCTCAACAAAAACTCCGGCTCTTCATACAACAACTCTCCCTTTCTAAGGATTTTTTGTTTTATATTCTCCTCAACACTTAGATTTTCATTAATTTGGGATAGATAAAAAGGAGTTCCACCGAAGACAGCATAGATTTTAACCAACTCCTCAAAACTCTTATTTGGAAACATCTCTTTAACTCCTCTAATATTAAAAGGATTTAGCTTCCACTGTCCAGTTCTCCTTCCATAAAGGGGGCTTTTATACTCTAAGATACTCTCCATCATCCC
>JBDOKN010000178.1:0-2680 GCA_039833665.1 Methanocaldococcus sp. | reverse complement strand
CCCCTTCTTAGCTCTCTCAACAGCTATTTTTAATGTTTCATCAGTATTTTGAACTCCGGGATATTTGAATAGCTTCATTCTATCCCCTCCATATTTCTTTTCTTTAAAACTTCTTCAACAATCTCCTTAAATACCTCATCAGTTATAAATTTTCCTTCTTCTCTAATCTCTTTAACCTTTTTAACTATCTCACATAACATCTCTCTGTCATAATCAATGCCCATAAGTTTTAATTTATAGGCAACAGCTCTGCATCCAGAATGCTTTCCTAACAAAATATTTCTTTTAAGTCCTATTTTCTCTGGAAGAAATGGCTCATAAGTTAATGGATTCTCTATAACTGCATCAACATGTATTCCACTTTCATGAGCAAATACAAGCTCTCCAACTATTGGTTTGTTTTTTGGTATCTTTATCCCCGAATATTTTTCAACCATTTTACAGAGTTCTGGTAGAACCTCCAAGTTTAATCCTAAATCAACATCATATAAAACAGTTAAAGCCATAATTAATTCCTCTAATGCGGCATTTCCCGCTCTCTCTCCGATACCATTTACTGTTGTTGAAACTGCCTTAGCCCCTCCTATTAAACCATATATTGAATTTATAACTGCAAATCCAAAGTCGTTGTGGCAATGCACTCCTATATGTGCCTTTTTTAAATTTTCTTTTAATATTCTACAAATAAATTCCATACTTTGCGGTGTAGCACAGCCAGTTGTATCTGCTATATGGACTCTATCAGCACCTGCCTCTTCAGCTGCTCTATGCACTTTAATTAAATCTTCTATTGGAGTTCTTGTTGCATCTTCAGCAGAGAAGGCAACAAATAAGCCATGTTCCTTTGCATACTCAACTGCTTCAACTCCCATCCTTAGTATATCATCTAAGCTTTTGCCGTTAAATTTATATCTTAGATGAAGGGGAGATGTTGCTATAAAGGTAATAATCCCATCTACATCACATTCAACTGCTTTATCAATATCCTTCTTTAAAGCTCTACATAAAGCTAAGATATCAGCATTCAACCCTTCACTTGCTATTGTTTTAACTATATCTGCCTCTCTTTCAGAGACAATTGGAAAGCCAGCTTCAATCTGCTTTAAACCCAACTCATCCAACTTCCTTGCAATCTCCAACTTTTGTTCTTTGGTAAAGCAAACCCCTGGTGTTTGTTCTCCATCCCTCAAAGTTGTGTCATAGATATAAATATCTTTTAGGTCCAACTTTGGATTGTAAGGGCAAACTGCCTTCCAGCTATTCTCAAATAAGAAATCCATAAAATACCACCAATGTTTGTTTGTTATGGTTGAAATAATAAAAATAAATTAAAAATAAATAATAATATTATTATAATAAATTATAATAATTATTTTAGTTGCTCAACCTTTTCTATATTTGCCCCTAAGCTCTTCATAACATCAACAAAGTTTGGAAAGGATATTTTAACTGCCTCCTCTCCTTCAATAATTGTCTCCCCCTCTGCTTTTAAACCAGCTACGGTGAATGCCATAACTAACCTATGGTCGTGATAGGTATTTAACTTAGCCCCTTTTAATTTTTTAACTCCCCTTATAATTAAACCGTCTGGCTTCTCTTTAATATCGGCACCCATCTTTTTTAATTCAATTGCACAAGCTCTCAACCTATCACATTCCTTTAATCTAACATGTTCTCCGTTGTAAATTTCTGTCTTTCCATCTGCAAAGCATCCAAGAACTGCAATGGTTGGAACCAAATCAGGAATATCTTTAACATCGACATCTATACCCTCTAAGTTATAGTTTCCTTCAATTATTACTTTATCTTTTTTAACTTTAACATCGGCTCCCATCTCTTTGACAATATCGATTATAGCTTTATCTCCCTGCTTTGAGTTGGCAAATAAGTTTTCAATTATTATATTTGAATTTATTAAAACTCCTGCGGCTATTAAGTAAGATGCTGATGAGTAATCCCCTTCAACTATGTAATCTATTGCCTTATATTTTTGATTTCCATAAACTAAAAAGCCATTATCTGTTTTATCTATCTTTATTCCAAATGTGTTTAATATATCTAATGTCACATCAATATACGGCTTTGATTTTAGTGGTGAAGTTAATATTATCTCAGTATCTTCTTCATTAAAAGGAAGTAGCATCATCAAAGAGGTTATAAATTGGGAACTAATATCTCCTCTAATCTTTACTTTATTACCTTTAATTTTTCCACTTTTAACTATTATTGGGGCAGTTCCATCTAATTTTGATGAAAATGCCTCAATATTTAATTGCTTTAAAGCATCCAATAAAGGTTGCATCGGTCTCTTTCTTATAGAATCATCTCCCGTTAAAATTGCGTATCCTTTTGGAATTTGTGAGGCAATAGAGGTTAAAATCCTTAATGTTGTTCCACTATTCCCAATGTCTATAATATTATCAGGGGTTTTTAACTCCCCTCCTTTAACAATCCACTCATCTTTTTCTTTCTCTAACTCAATATTAGCCCCTAACATCCTACAACCATGAACTGATGATAAGCAATCAGCTCCCCAGAGTGGATTTATTATTCTGCTAACTCCATCAGCTAAGGAAGCTCCAATAACTGCTCTATGCGTATATGACTTTGAAGGAGGAGCTTTAACTGTTCCCTCCAATCTATCTGTTTTTCTTACAATTAACAAGTTATCACCACTTAC
>JBDOKN010000177.1:0-2954 GCA_039833665.1 Methanocaldococcus sp. | reverse complement strand
CCTAAATATCTTGTAGCCCTTGGATATGGAAGGGATTTTATCTCAGCTCCTTTTTTTGCCTTAATTAACATCTCCAATAGATTCCCTAACCAGCCCCCTCTTGATGCATCCTTACAGGCATTTATTTTTATTCCATACTCTATGATTTCTAAATAGGTATTAAATTTTTTCTTTGCCTTATAAACCCTCTCTCCAACATCTCCCTCTACTGGGTCCCCAAGCATAATTAACAAATCTCCTTCCTTAGCCCCTCCATCTTTTATTACTAAATTTTCATCAATCAACTCCCCAAAAACAGCTACTGAAATGCAAGATTTTAGTTCTTCAACTGTCTGTGTATTTCCCCCAATTATTGGAATTTCTAAACCTATACTTTGTTTTCTTAAACCATCAACAGCCAATTTTATTTCATCTTCATTTTTTGCTTGAATTGCATTTAATGCAAATTTTGGCTTAGCCCCCATTGCCACAACATCACACGCTGTATGGATTAAAGCTGTCTTAGCCCCTAATTTTAAAGGATAGGGCCCTTCCATGTTAATAACCATATTTTTTACAACTACTGCATCGTCTCCAGCTTTAATTCCACTTTTTAATTCATCAATTAAATCATCAAAGTGCCAAAATGCCATTCTTGGATAGTTTGTTTCTAATATATGATTTATGGCCATCTTTAACTCATATTCAAAATGTTCCATGCTTACACCAATTTTCCAACTCTTTTTATAGAATTTTTTCGTTTTATATTTATTCATTTCTTAATGCTTTTATTGGGTCTAATTTTGATGCTTTGTATGCAGGATACAAAGCAGAGATTAAAGATGTTAAAATTCCAAAGAAAATTCCAATGAGCATGTATATTATTGCATAATAAGACAATGAAGTTTTTAATAGATAATGAACAATTAAATAACCAAAGAATAAACTCAAAAATGCCCCAATTAAAGAGCCAATAACCCCCAATATCAATGCTTCATAAAGGAATAAAATTATAATATCCTTTTTTGATGCTCCAATACTTCTCATAACTCCAATTTCCTTTGTTCTTTCAACAACACTCATTAACATAACATTTCCAATCCCAATACCGGCAACTAACAATGAAATAGCTCCAATCCCCATTAAAAAATAAGAAACCTTAGTTATGACTCCATTAATTGCTTCTAATATTGAATTTAGGGCTATTATAATACATTTTTTCTCTTTTCTATTTAAAATTTTATCAGTTTCATTTTTTATTTTGTTAATGTCTTTTATATTTCTAACATACAAAATTATCCTTGAGTAGTTATCTCCCCCATAAAACCTTCTGTATGTTTTTGCTGTTAAGATTAAAGAATTGTCTGGAAATAAATAGGTGCTGTTATAAACTCCACTTATCCTCAATGAAATATTTTTAATCTCCAATTGATTTCCAACATTAACATCATTGGCATTAGAAAAAAAGGTATCAACAGCAACAGATGTGTCTGAAATTTTTACTTTTAAGTTTAAATAATTTATATCATCTTTATCAATGCCAAAGATATTTGTATAAGCCCTCCTATTCTTTCCCTTTATATAAACAAAATCAGAAGTGGCATAAATGGGAATAACTTCACAATTTAAAACTCTTAGTTTTTCAACATCTTTTTTATCAAAAGAAGTATAACCATTTTGATAATTTGGAAAGACAATTATATAATTGGATATACTTCCCAAATTTTCCATAATTCCCTGCTTTAATCCTCCTCCTAATATTCCCAAAGAAGATATTGCCGCAACCCCTATTATAATCCCCAATAAAGCTAAAATACTCCTCAACAAATTTCTTTTTAAATTTCTCTTAGCCAATTCAAAATACATAATTTCCCCTATCTCTTTAATTTTTATTAACCATAATCCCTCCCCAATTTTTCTTCCCTTTCAATCTCCCCATCTTTTAAATAAATTATTCTATCTCCAAATCTCGCAACATTTATATCATGGGTAACAACAACAATGGTTTTTCCATTTTCATTTAATTTTTTTAATAATTGCATTATCTTTTCTCCTGTTTTGCTATCTAATGCTCCCGTTGGTTCATCTGCCAATATAATTGGTGGGTTATTTGCTAAAGCCCTCGCTATAGCAACCCTCTGTTGTTGCCCCCCACTTAACTGATTTGGTTTGTGATTGGCAAATCTCTCCTCCAACTCTGCCATCTTTAAGCATTCTAAAGCTCTCTTCCTCCTCTCTTCTTCGCTCATTGCTCCCCTATATTTAAAAATCAGTGGAAGTTCCACATTTTCCAAGGCAGTTAATAAAGGAATTAAATTGAATTGCTGAAAGACAAAACCAATTTTATCTCTTCTAATTTTTGTTAATTCATCATCATCTAAATCATTTGTTTTTATTTCATCAATATAAACCCCTCCCTCTGTTGGTTTGTCTAAACAGCCAATAATATTTAACATTGTTGATTTTCCACTGCCAGAAGGACCCATAATTGAAACAAACTCTCCCTCTTTTATATTTAGATTTACATTTTTTAGAGCATAAATAATTTCTTCTCCCATTTTGTAGGTTTTTGTTACATTTTTGAGTTTAATCATGGCTTTTCCCTCACACACCATAAAATGAGAGTATTGATTGAGAAGTATTTAATATTGCAATTAATAAAAATATAAAAGTTGGAATTATCAAACCTACCATTGTGAGTAGGAAGTATTTGTTATTTTGAATGTGAGGAATAAACCAAAATACTAATATTGAATTAATTGAGACCATAAATGAATTAATCACACAATCATAAATAAAGTAATTTTTAAATTTGCAGGTTTTTTGGCAATATTTTTAAAAAAATTATCGGGATTATAAATTAAGTTTTTCATTAATTTCACCATGACAAATTTTTTAAACGTTGTTTTTTCTTACAAATCCCCTATAGATTAAATAAATCACTCCAATGCAGAATAAAACTCCAATACTTATCA
>JBDOKN010000176.1:0-1258 GCA_039833665.1 Methanocaldococcus sp. | reverse complement strand
GAGGTGATTAAATGGAAGAACATTTTATTGATTTATCTAAATTTATAATGTCAGATGGTTCTTATGAAGAAGCTGAGGGAGTTATATATTCAATCCCCTATGACGGAACGACATCGTTTAAACCGGGGGCGAGAGAGGGAGGAAATGCTATAAGGACAGCATCTTGGGGATTAGAAACATACAGCCCAATCTTAGATAGGGATTTATCAGAAGTAAAATACTATGATTTGAAAGATTTGGATTTGTATGGAAGCCAGATAGATATATTTAACACAATACATTCAGTTTCAAGAGAAATATTAAAAGATAACAAGAAAATAATTGTCTTTGGAGGAGAACATTCCATAACTTACCCAATAATTAAAGCTGTAAAAGATATTTATGATGATTTTATTGTTATTCAATTTGATGCCCATTGTGATTTGAGAGATGAATACTTGGGAAATGAGTTATCTCATGCGTGTGTTATGAGGAGAGTTTATGAACTAACCAAAGATATATTTCAATTTGGGATTAGAAGTGGAGATAAAGATGAATGGGACTTTGCAAAGAAAAACAACATCTATTTAAAAATGGATTTAATGGATGAAGATGATTTAGAATATATAAAAGGTTTAAATAAACCGATATATATAACTATAGATATTGATGTGTTAGACCCTGCCTATGCCCCAGGAACTGGAACTCCTGAACCATGTGGTTTTACTACAAAGGAGTTATTTAAGTCATTGTATTTATTAGAAGATGTTAAAGATAAGATTATTGGGTTTGATATTGTTGAAGTTTCACCAATTTATGATATAGCCAATATAACGGCAATAACAGCGGCAAAAATAGCAAGAGAACTTATGTTAATGATTTTATAATTTGATTTAAGTTTGATATTATGCAGTATTTAAAGGTGGAGAATTGATATCTCTCTTTTTATAGTTCTTTTCAAGTGAATAAAATTTATTAAAGAAGTTTGGACTCCTTCCTAATGGAGTTCATTAATCCCTTTATATATTCCAAAATATTTTGAAAGGAACTATAATTCTTCAAATAATCTAAGGCATTATAAATATTTGAATTTATTATATTTATGGTTTAAACAATTTAAATTTTTTATGATTTGAAATTAAATCGAAAAGTATATATACTGAGGAAATTAATAATATAGTTCGTAAAATATACACAACCATTCACAGGTGAGAACATGGATGTCAATGAAATAAGAGAATATGCAAAAAAGTTAATGGAATTGATGATGTTAGATAAG
>JBDOKN010000175.1:0-5144 GCA_039833665.1 Methanocaldococcus sp. | reverse complement strand
AATTTTTAAATTTTTAATATTAAAAATTGGATTTTGTGAAAGATATGAAGCTGAAAATAGTTTGTAAAGATGAAAATTTCACAGATGAAGACCTTTGTATAAAATGTGAGGTTTGTATGGGGAGGGATTTGATAACAATGATAGAGATGATAAGAGAAGAGTATAACATAAATGAAATCATAATTCCAAATTGTGAAAAATTAAAGAGAGTTTTAAATATAGAGGACAACTCTTTTTAGAGTTAAAGATAAAATATCCTATTTTTTTATTTTTTAGAATCTTATATATTTGAAGATTGTTTCTAATTTTGTCATCTGATAACCAATAACTGCCCCTATAGATGCAGGAACTGCAAAATCAAACCCAAAAATCTCCGTGCATAACACAGCCCCTCCTAATGGGGCGTTTGTTGAGGCAGATAAAGAAGTGGCTATTCCTAAAACTATAAACGGGATTGGGTTTAACCCAAGTATTGAACTAAATATCATCCCTGAAACTGCTCCAACACACATTGAAGGAAATACCAATCCTCCAGGAACTCCAGAACCAACTGTAAATGATGTAGCCAATATTTTCCCAAGCAGTATCAGTATTAGCAATCCTAAAGAAAATTTTATAAAAAATAAATCTTTTATAAGGTCTAATCCCAAACCCATAACCTCTGGAATAAAATATCCAATTATAGCTACCAAAATCCCCCCAATTAATGTTTTAATGCAGTAAGGAGCTTTGAAATTGTCAAAAATACTGGCTATTTTTTTGTAAGTTATTATATAATAGTGTGAGATTACTGAGCAAAAGAATGCCGCTAACAAAAACCAAATAAAATCATATGGGCATATTGAATAAGAGAGGTATGTGTTAAAGTTAAAAAGATGTTTTTTTCCCGTGATTAGGTAAAAAATTATATACCCCATAACACTTGCAATAATTGGGGGAAGTAAATTTATATAATTAAAATTTTCACGCTCAATAATTTCACACGCCAATATGGCAGTGCCTAAGGGGGCTGAAAACGCCCCTCCTAAACCTCCCGCAATTCCGGTTATAATAACCAACTCTCTATTTTTTAGATTTAATAATCTATAAAGCTCATCTGCAAAAGATGCACTTGACTGCACACAAGGTCCTTCTTTTCCAGCACTCCCTCCTACGGCAATAACAAGGCCAGCCAGTAAAATTTTTAAAAGACCCATACTCCACATCAATCTTTTGTTAAGATTTAAAGCTTTTAATACCCTATCAATCCCAGAACCCTTTAACTCATAAATATAATCAACAAACAACCCAGCAATAAAAAATACTATCGGAATTAAAAAGATGTTATGTTTTTCTGGAAAGTATTCAATGATAATAGCCATAATAACTGAACTCAACCCTCCAACAATCCCTATAAGTGACGCAATACCAATCCATTTTATCATTTTAATTAGTTTAACCAAAACGTTAATAGCATCCATAAATATCCACGTTTTTTATATCTTTTAATACTATAAAAATAAATTATATCAAAAATAACATAAAAACTTTTGGTGAAATAATGATTTCAAAGAATGCAAGGATAGCTAAAGGGGCTGTAATTGTTGGAGATGTGGCTATTGGGGATTATTCATCAGTTTGGTATAATGCTGTTATTAGGGGAGATGTTGATAAAATAATAATTGGAAAATACTCAAATATACAAGATTGTTGCGTAGTACATTGCTCTAAGGGATATCCAACTGTTATTGGAGATTATGTTAGCATAGGGCATGGAGCAGTTGTTCATGGGTGTAGGATTGAAGATAATGTATTGGTGGGGATGAATGCCACTATATTAAATGGGGCTAAGATTGGAGAAAACTGCATAATTGGAGCTAATGCCTTAGTTACTCAAAATAAGGAGATTCCTCCAAATAGCTTAGTTTTGGGAGTTCCTGGTAGAGTTGTTAGAGAACTTACAGAGGAGGAGATTAAAAGTATAAAAGAAAATGCATTGAGATATGTAAAATTATCTGAAACCTTAGAAACCTATAAAAAACTATAAGTAGAAATTTTAATAAATATTTAACAAAAATTCTTTTATTGAAAGGTGATATAAATGGTAAATCTTGGATTTGTTATTGCTGAATTCAACAGAGATATAACCTATATGATGGAAAAAGTAGCTGAAGAACACGCTGAATTTTTAGGAGCAAAGGTTAAATATAAAATTATCGTTCCAGGAGTATTTGATATGCCTTTGGCAGTTAAAAAGTTGTTAGAGAAGGATGATGTTGATGCGGTTGTAACAATTGGATGCGTTATTGAGGGGGAGACAGAGCACGATGAAATTGTAGTGCATAACGCAGCGAGAAAGATTGCTGATTTAGCTCTACAATATGATAAACCAGTAACCTTAGGTATTTCAGGACCAGGAATGACAAGGTTGCAGGCACAGGAGAGAGTTGATTATGGTAAAAGGGCAGTTGAGGCAGCAGTAAAAATGGTTAAGAGATTAAAAGCATTAGAAGAGAAATAAAGGGATAGCTTATGATTTTAGAAGATGTTTATGAAATTATAAAGCAGAGGATTAAAGAAAAACCAGAAGGTTCTTATGTTGCAAGATTAACAACTGATGATAAAAAGTTGGCAATGAATAAAATATGTGAGAAAATTGGGGAAGAAGCAACAGAATTAATTTTAGCTGCTAAAGACAATAGAAAGGATGAAATCATTTATGAGGCGGCTGATTTGATATTCCATACTATGGTTTTATTAGCTTACAAAAATATAGAGTTTGAAGAACTTTTAAAGGAGTTTGAAAGAAGAAAAAAGTAGTTTAATACTTTTAACTCTTTTTAATTTAAAATAAATAAAGTTAAACCTTTGTAACAAATTCCCAAAATGACTTAACAGCACTTGGATTTTTTGGTCTTCTACTCTTAACCAAATATAGATACCTCACAACATCTAAATCTACAACTGGAACTATTTTAACTAAACCAGCATCTTCTGCCTTTTTAGCTGGGATTTCTGAAACAACACTAACTCCGTAACCTTCAGAAACCGCAGTTATAACTGCTGAGTGACTACCTAATTTCATTACAACATTTAAATCCATTATTGAATATCCTTTATCATTTAAAGCCCTTATAAATGCCTCTCTTGTTCCAGAACCTTCCTCCCTATCAATGTAGTCCTCTTTAAGTATATCCTCAAGCTTAGCAATGCCTTTCTCTGCAAGTGGATGGTTTGGGGGAACAATCAAAACCAATCTATCCTTACCTATAATTGTGTATTCATAATTCTTATTTTTTAGATAACCAACAGCCGCTATATCTGCTAATCCTTCATCTAATGCCTTAAAACATCTCTCAGAGTCAGTTATTGTAATCTCAAAATCAACATTTTTGTATAAACTCTTATACTCTTTAATAATTGATGGCAATATATGTTCTCCAGGAGTTGTAGAGGCATAAATTCTAATAACTCCCTCTGGATTTTCATGTATAGCCCTCATCAACAATTTTGCCTCATTTAACAAATCTAAAATTTTTTCAGCTCTCTCATAAAATATCCTTCCCTCTGGTGTTAAATCAACACCTTCTGGAGTTCTTAAAAAAAGTTGGGCATCAAAATATTTTTCAAGTGCTGATATGTGATTGCTAACAGTTCCCTGGGTTATTCCTAACCTTTTAGCCGCCTTAGAAAAACTTTTTGTTTTACTTGCAACTATAAATGTTTGGAAATAACTTATTTTTGGATCCATATTATTATCACCTATATTACTTAATCCCTATTAGAATAACTAATAATTCCTATATATAAAGCTAATGTGTAAATATCGGAAAAATAAAGTTAAATTTATATACCAATTATCCAAAACATAACAAGTATTGATATCAAAACTTAAAATGGTGATTTTGATGGAAAATGACAAAGTAACAATTAGTGTTATAAAGGCAGATGTTGGAGGACTATGTGGGCACACATTAGCTCCAGATGAATTATTAGAAACTTGTGAGGCGGTTTTAGAGGAGGCAGTTGATGAAATAATATTAGATTATTACGTTACAAGATGTGGGGATGATATCGACTTAATTATGAGCCATAGATTGGGTTGTGATAATGAAAAAGTTCATGGATTGGCATGGAGAGCTTTTGAGGAGGCAACAAAAGTAGCTAAAGAGTTAAAGTTATATGGAGCTGGACAGGATTTGTTATCAGATAGCTTTTCAGGGAACGTTAGGGGTATGGGTCCTGGCTGTGCAGAGATGGAGTTTGTTGAGAGAAAGAGCGAGCCAATAGTTGTTTTCTGCTGTGATAAGACAGACCCAACTGCCTTTAACTATCCATTATTCAAGATGTTTGCAGACCCATTCAACACAGCCGGATTAGTGTTTGACCCATCAATGATTTCTGGATTTAAATTTGAAGTTCATGATGTCGTTGGGCATAAGAAGGTCTTTTTAGACACGCCAGAAGAGATGTATATGCTCTTAGCTTTAATTGGTGATTATGAGAAGTATGCAATTAAGAGAGTTTATAGAAGAAAAGATAACGAAATTGCCGCTGTTGTCAGCACTGAAAAATTAAACTACATAGCTGGGGAGTATGTTGGTAAAGATGACCCAGTAGCTATTGTTAGAGCTCAGAGTGGATTTCCAGCAGTTGGGGAGGTTTTAGAGCCATTTGCTAACCCACACTTCGTTCCTGGCTGGATGAGAGGTAGCCACTGGGGTCCATTAATGCCAGTTGGAGAAGAAGATGCGACACCTACAAGATTTGATGGGCCTGCAAGAATTATCGCTTTAGGATTCCAAGTTTGTGATGGAATGTTAATCGGTCCTAACGATTTATTTGCAGATAAGGGCTTTGATAAAGCAAGAGAGAAGGCATTAGAGATGGCAGATATTATAAGAAGAATGGGTCCATTCCAACCACACAGATTGCCTGCAACGATGATGGAATACACAACAGTTCCAAAGGTCTTAAAGGCGTTGGAGGATAGATTTATTCCATTGGAAGGATTAGAGTTGATAGAAGAAGGAGGAATTACAAGAAAAGATAGGGGAGATGTAGAATAAAAATTTAACTTAAAATTTTATTTTTATTTTTTAAAAAGATTTTAAAATGCTTTTTGCAAACTCTTTTGCTTTTTTAATATCATCTTCATTTGGATG
>JBDOKN010000174.1:0-3073 GCA_039833665.1 Methanocaldococcus sp. | reverse complement strand
TTATGTTAAAAGCTGAGAACTTAGCCGTTGGATATGGAAATTATATCGTAGTTGAGGGCATAAATTTGGATATAAATGAAGGAGAGATTTTGTGTATTATAGGACCTAATGGAGCAGGAAAATCAACGCTTTTAAAAACAATAGCAACTTATTTAAAACCAAAAAGAGGAGTTGTCTATCTAAATGGCAAAAAAATCCATGATTTAAAGCCAAAGGATTTAGCTAAGGAAATGGCAGTTGTTTTAACAGAGAGAGTTAATCCTGGAAACATGACGGGTTTTGATGTTGTGGCAATTGGAAGACATCCATACACTGATTTATTTGGTAGATTGACAGATAGGGATAAAAAAATAATAGTTGAATCTGCAAGAGCGGTTAATGCAGAGTATTTATTGGAAAAGAATTTCTTTGAGATGAGTGATGGGGAAAGGCAGAAGATAATGATAGCAAGAGCTTTGGCTCAAGAACCAAAGGTTTTAATCTTGGATGAGCCAACATCTTTTTTAGATGCAAAGCATAAGATTGAATTAACCTTATTATTGAGAAAGTTAGCAGACGAGAAGAATTTAGCTATAGTTGTTACTCTACACGATATTGAACTTGCTTTAAGAATTGCAGACAAAATGGCTTTAATAAAGAATCATAAAGTTATTGCCTATGGATGTCCTGAGAATGTCATGAAGAGAGAGGTAGTTAATAACCTATATGATTTAAAAAATGCCAATTATAGTGAAGTTATTGGTTACTTTGAATTAAAAAATAATCCAATAAAAAATAAAAGGGTTTTTGTTGTCTGTGGAGGAGGGACGGGGGCTAATGTTTTAAGATATTTAGTTAAAAATAGATATGAGGTTGTTGTTGGCATCTTGCATAAAAATGATGCCGACTACTTTATAGCAGAGGCGATGGGAGTTAAGATAATTGAGGAAGAGGCATATAAAAAGATATCAAAAGAAAAATTTGAAGAAGCATTAAAACAATTAAAAAATTCAGATGTTGTTGTTTATACAGATTTCCCTATAGGAGAGATGAATGAGCTAAATTTAAAGCTTGTTGAAGAGGCAAAAAATTTAAAAAAGAGGATGATTTTTTACAAAGACGATATTTCAGTTTTAAAGGAGATTTAATAACTATGGATATGTGTTTAATTGTGAATCAATTTAATCAATCTTTATTTTCTTTTCTCCTTTATAAACTAAATATATAACCAACATCCCTCCCAATATATCCAAAACTGCTCCAATAGGAAGAGGAGAGGCGGGTCTATTTATTCCATAGATGTAATGGATTGGAAGATAGTATTTCAACGAAAGGATATGGCAAGAAACCATCAAAATAACTCCCAAAAACATTGTTGCTGGCATTAAATATCTATGGTCAGAGGTTTTTATTAATGGTCTTGCTAAATAAGGGGCGATTATTCCAATAAACGCAATTAAACCTACATAAGGAATTATAGCCCCAGTTATAAACGAAGCGAAGAATAAAATTAAAATTCTTGTCTTTTTTATATCTAATCCAAAACTTTTTGCATACTGCTCTCCAAACAGTAAGGCATTTAAAGGTTTTATCAAAAACATAACTCCAATAATAAATATAATTGAGCAGATTGTCATTGGAATTACATCGCCCAATGTTATCTTAGATAAAGAACCAATTGTAAATCCCCAATACTCTTGAATCTTTAACTCTTCAGCATTTGCAATTAAATAAGCTCTTAGACCCATAAAGAAATAACTCAGCAATAAAGCAACAATTATGACCCCATTAGTTTCTCTAACTCTCAAAGCAATGGTAATTAGCAAAATCATTGAAAATATTCCTCCACACCAGCCAGCAATTAAAATTCTATTTTCTCCAAAAATCTCAAATAGATGGGATAGGGAATCTATAAATATAACCAGTGCAACAACCATCAAAACTCCAGACGATATCCCAGTTGTGTATGGAGAGGCCAATAAGTTTCTAAATAACGTTTGAAGCATTAAACCTGCTGCAGATATGGTTAATCCAATAAGAACCGCTCCAATTATTGGAGGCAATCTGATATCTCTCAACAACATATCTTTAAACTCATTTCCAGTAGTCCCCTTTAATAAAAAATTGCTTACATCATTCAATGTTATTGACTTTGCATTCCCTCCAATATATAGGGCAGTAAATGGCAATATTAAAGATAGGATAAATAAAATTAATAAAATCCCAACTCTATTCATTTAAATCCCCATTTTTCTTATTTTTAGGTAGATTATAATTGCTATTGGTGCTCCAATTATTGATAGAGGGCAGAGTAAAGGTAAGGGATTTGTTGAGGATATCAAAACTCCTGGTCTTGTTAATATGTCTGCAACAACTAAAAATACAGCCCCCAAGAGCATGGTTATTGGGATAACGTAGATATGTTTGGAAGTTCCACAAATCATTCGTGCAACTATTGGACATGTTATTCCAACAAACGCTATCGGCCCAGTAAATGCCACGACTGTTGCAGTTAAAACGCAAGAGAGGATAATAAGCCACATCCTTAAAGATTTTATATCAACCCCTACACTGATTGCATACATCTCCCCCAACAAATTTGCATCCAATTTTTTTGATAAGAGGATGTGGGTTAAAATTGAGAGTGGAATGATAATTAAAGTCATTATAACTACCATATCCCATGTTAGATTATTTACTGAACCCATTTCCCACATCAAAAAGCTTGAGAGATTGCTGTTCTCCTCGCCAATATAATCTCCCAAATAAATAATAATAGTGGAAAATCCAGAAGCAATTGCTCCAATCATTAAACCGCAAATTAATAAAGTTGAAACTTGCTTAACAACTCTTGCAATATTTATTACCACAAACATTGTTATAAATGCTCCAATGTAGGCAGATATTATAAATCCATAAATGTTGTGTGGAATTCCTAATTTGAATAACATGTAGGTGAAGATATACAAAACAACTCCTAACGATGCTCCGCTTGCAACTCCCATTAGGTAGGGGTCTGCTAACGGATTTCTAAAATAACCTTGCATTAAAATCCCTGCCAATGCAATAGCAATTCCAGCAACAATTGCTCCAA
>JBDOKN010000173.1:0-3491 GCA_039833665.1 Methanocaldococcus sp. | reverse complement strand
TGTCAAATGAAGATTTAAAATTAAAGGTAGCTAAGGAAGCTGTGAAGTTAGTTAAAGATGGAATGGTTATTGGATTAGGAACTGGCTCAACAGCAGCGTTATTTATCAGAGAACTTGGAAATAGAATTCAAGAAGAGGAATTAACGGTTTTTGGAATTCCTACATCATTTGAGGCAAAAATGTTGGCTATGCAGTATGGGATACCATTAGTTACATTGGATGAGTATGATGTGGATATTGCCTTCGATGGAGCTGATGAAGTTGAAGAAAAGACCCTCTTCTTAATAAAAGGAGGAGGAGGTTGTCACACTCAGGAGAAGATAGTGGATTATAATGCAAATAAGTTTGTTGTTTTAGTTGATGAAAGTAAATTAGTTAAAAAATTAGGGGAAAAGTTTCCAATCCCTGTGGAGGTTATTCCATCAGCTTATAGAGTTGTTATGAGGTCTTTATCAAAAATTGGTGGAGAAGCAGTTATTAGGTTGGGAGAACGAAAAAGAGGACCGGTTATAACCGACAATGGAAATATGATTATAGATGTATTTATGAAGGTTGATGATGCTGTTGAGCTTGAAAAAGAAATAAACAACATTCCAGGAGTTGTTGAGAATGGTATATTTACAAGAGTAGATAAGGTTTTAGTTGGAACTAAAAAAGGAGTAAAAACCCTTAAAAAATAAAAAAATTAATTAGTTTCCTACTTTATTCTTTTTCTTCAACAGTGAAACATAATAAACAAACGCCCCACTTGATATTGTATCTCCCAAACCTACTGTGGATTTTGGTTTTTCAACGTATCTTGATGGGGATAAGGTTATTTTATAATTATCATCGTTAAATTTCTTAGCAATCTCTTTTAATAAATCCCCATACTTATTGTGAGGGATTTTTAAACCTTCATTTAAATCATCTATACTTTTTATATTTCCAAGCTTTGCCTTTGTTGATGCTAATATTGTGGAGAACTCTAAGCATTCTTCAAGCTCTTCATTAGACAAAGGATTATCAGCTCTACAAACAAATAATATATAATAAATTGTGTGAATTTGGACAACCTCCAAGTTTTTAAATTTATTAAGCAAAATTTTAGCCCCCTCAATCACATCCTCAACAAAACTATTTTTTAAAATCTCATTGCTTAAATCATCATAACCTAAAATATGTAAGACATTTGCTATTTCTGTTTCATCCATTCCTACACTTTCCACACTACTTAAAATATAATCAACAACCATCTTTCTAATCTCCACATTTGGTATAGATGCAAATTCCAAGTGGGTTTTAATATCTTTATTCTTTTTTAACAACTTTATATCCTCCTTAGCCCTCTCAAAGTAATATTCTGCTGTCTTCCCATCACTATATTTCTCTTTAATCGCCTGATAGCCAGATAAAAATGCACAATCTACAATCTCTCCAATTTCAGGTAAAAACTGCCTAACATCATCTTTTACTTCAATTCTCAGAGATTCTGGTCTTGAAGCAACAATAAACCTTGTAGATTGCTTGGCAGTTATCTCCTCTCCATTTAATTTAAATTTAAGACCTTTTTTAAACTCAAATATCCTGTTTATCTTTATTGGGTCATCTTTATATGCTTCTCTAACCTTCTTTAATACAAGATTTCCATTTTCAACCAATGGGTAAAGCAAATTATCATAATCAACAAACATTTCCGCCTGTTTTTTTGATAAAAATGGAGTGTAGATTATTATTTTATCTATCTTCAAAGTAGCCATTAAATTAGAAACAATCCCTGCCTGCCCCCCCATTCTTTCCTCATCATATTTAATTCTATCAAACCACTCATGTAGTTTTTTATCATCTTTTATTGGAACTTCCGCCGGTTTTCCTGTCTTTATGCTATAAACTAACCTTGCAACGAAATCTAACGGTTCTTCAATAATTCTTGGGTATTCCTCCATTCTTTTTATTATATCTTTATGATTAAATTCATCTACCAATTTTTGCACATCTTCACTTGTTAAATACTTTATTGCATCTACATTTGTATTGTAAGCTGTGAAAAGCTTAGTTCCTTTTATTGTTTCAATGAATTTTTTTACTTCCATAAATATCACACATTTTAATATATCTACTAATTACTAATACTAATAAAAAGCAATAAAACAAAATTAATATTATTTATTTTTAATTAATCCCCAGCAAATTTTTTTCTCTTCTTCAACTGCTGGTTGATTGTAGGCGTTTATATTATAAAGCTCCCCCATAAAACCCACTTGCATCTCATACATGTATAATAAAGCTCCCATAGTCATCTCGTTTACTTCATCAAGGGTTATTCTAACATTTGGAACTTTATTATTTGTTAAAGCTATTTCTGTGGCTTTTTGTTGGCTTTTAATTATATCGGAATATCTACAAGAGATTTTCTCATCATTTATGTCTTCAAATTCTATCTCTTCATCCAACCTATATTTTTTAGCGACCATGAATGTTACAACCTTATCCTTCTTCCCATCCATATACAACTGTAATAAAGAGTGCTGGTCTTTTGCACCAACTGACAGCATTGGAGTAATTCCATTCCCTTTTTTTCCCAAACTTTCCCCAATAAGTTGTTTATACCATTCTCCAAAATATTTTAAACTCTCTATATAACTCATAATTACTGAAATATCCTTCCCTTTATTACCATATAGGTAATGTATAACCCCATTTAAAAGTGCAGGATTCTTTAAAATATCTTCATTTTGGCATATTTTATCCATCTTCCTTGCTCCTTCTAATATTTTTAATATATCTACTCCCAAAGAATATAAAGGGGCTAAACCGACAGCTGTAAAAACTGAAAACCTCCCAGGAACATTTTCAGGTATTGAAAGTATCTCATAATTATTTTTTTCTGCCTCTCTCTTTAATTTTCCTCCATTAGTAATAAAAACGATTTTTCCTTTAAATGAATTTAGCTTTTCAATCCTTTTTTTAATTAAATAATAATTAACTAATGTTTCCAATGTATTACCTGATTTACTAATAATATAAATTATCGACTCGTTTAAATCAACTTGTTTTAATATTGAAAGCGTTTTTTCAGGGTCGCTATTATCTATAAAGTATGCATTATTGACAAATGGGAATGTTGCATAATAAATAGCCATTGTTCCCAATATGGAGCCACCCATCCCAACAACTACAACATTATCATACCCATTTAAACATTTGTAGTTATCTAAGTTCTCATTATATATCACATCCCTAAATCCTACAACTCCACTGTCTAACTTCTCCATTAAATTTAGGTATGCATTATAAAAATCCACTTTATTTATGTCCTCAAAGCTTATCTCTCCAACTTTTAAAGCATTTTCATAATCATACCTTAGCATATTTTCCCCCAAAAATATAAATTTTAAATTTATCATTTCAAGCAGTGATTGTAAATAGCCCCTCCAAATAATCCCTTATACTTTCTTATGGATGGAGAGTTTTGCCAGCTTAAATTTCTAAGCACATGGTAATAACAGTTT
>JBDOKN010000172.1:0-8789 GCA_039833665.1 Methanocaldococcus sp. | reverse complement strand
CCAGATGACTTAGGACCATAAACAAAAAGTATAGAATTTGGCTCCAATTGGCAGTAGGTTTTTAAATAGTTGAGCTCTTTCTCTCTATTATAAAATCTCATATTATTTCACCATTTAGGTATTAAACGCTTAATCTATCTTCTCAATAAAACATTGTCTCCTACTCCAACTCCTATATTTTCAGCAACTGGCTTACATTTTGCCTTCAATATATAATAAACTGGCTTATCTATCTTATCTTCATATTCTGTTAAACTTTCATAATTGCCCATACCCTTGGCTATGATTAAATCAGCACTCTCAAACTCTTTCAAAAACTCTTCTGAACACTCCTCCAGAATAATCCCAATGATATCTGAGCCAGTTGTTATTACCTTAGTTATCTCATCAATCTTAGCTATCTTTGCATCTTCCAAAGTAGCATCGTTTAAAATTGGTTTTCCCTTAACTACTGCAACGATATCTTTATCATATTTTTTAATCTCTTCCATCAAAATTCTGTCAAAAATAATCTCTCCAGCATTATCACATATATATAAAACCTTTTTTATATCTTCATTTTTTAAATCATTTAAAAGTTCCTTACTATTGTCTATTTTTAACTCCCCATTTAATGTATCTTTAATTAATGTTTCAACATCTATACCAGTGCTGTAAGCTCCATAATCAATAACGTTTCCTGCTATTGTTGCTAAAACCTTCTTCCTTAATCTTTCAAGCTCATTATCTACATTACACATTTCTCTAACCTTATCCAAATATTGCAGGGCTATTTTATTGGCTTTATCTTTTAATTTTTTATATGGGTCACTGTTTCCACTGATTTTCTTTAAATATCTATGCACAACAGTTCCCATCCACGCTGGAACTGCATCCTCGCCATAAACATCTTTAATAACTTCCATCGTATTTTTTATTAATTTAAATTGCTCTTTCTCATTATCTGTTATCTCATTAACTGCTTCAACTACCTGTCTTATTATACATATGGCACATTCGGGTTTTATCTTCACGCTCTCACCTAAATTTTAAAGATTATCTTAAATAACTTTAAAACTATTAAAGTAAATTATAATCTTTATATTGCCTATAAATAATTCAGGAGATAAATATGATTAACTTTGAACTATTTAAAGAATTTCTATTAAACCTTATAAAGGATTATGGATATTTTGGGATATTTTTAGTGGGATTTTCTGAACCAATATTCCAACCGTTTCCAACAGAGATATTTATTGTAGCAGGTATTTTATTGGGATTAGATTGGAAGTTAGTTTGGCTCGTATCAACAATTGCCTGTAATTTTGGGGCAGTGATTACCTACTATCTTGCAAAAAAGTATGGGGAAAAGTTAATGTTAAAATTATTTGATGAAGAAAAAATTAAAAAAGGAGCCCTTTATTTAAAAAAATGGGGAATCTTAGGAGTTATAGTTGCAAGTTTTACACCAATTCCCTTCGAAGTTATATGCTGGGTTTGTGGAAGTTTTGAAATGCCATTTGATAGATATATGATTGCAGTATTTTTAAGTAGGTTGATTAGGCATGGTATGGTTATTCTGCCATTTGTTTTAAAAGACCATATCAATTTTTGATTAATGTTAAATATAAAAAGTTTCATAAACAGGGATTTATATAAGAAATACAAACCTATGTTTTTGGTGATAAGTATGTGTTTGGCAATTCCTTGCAAAGTCGTTGAGATTATAGAGGAAGATGGGGAAAAATATGCAATTGCTGAATATAAAGGAGTTAAACAAAAGGCAAAATTAACACTTTTAGATAAGGAAGTTAAAATAGGGGATTATATATTAATTCATACTGGCTATGCCTTAGAGGTTTTAAGTGAAGAAGAGGCAAAACTAAGTTTAGAAGCTTGGGAAGAGTTGTTTAAAGCATTGGAAGAGATGGAACAATAAAAATAGAAAAACAGAGTTTATACAATTTTTAAATTAATTTAAATTTTGTTATTTTATTCTGGTTCAACCTTTACAGCTCCTGTTGGGCAGACATCTTCACAGACACCACAGTATGTGCAGTCATCTGGTCTTGCAACAACTACTTTATCTCCTTCAATTTCAAAAACTTCCATTGGGCAGTTGTTTGCACACTCTGCACACTCCGCTCCTTTACATAAATTATAGTCAATTGTTACAGCCATTATTACCACCTCTAAAACCTAATATGAATTTAATTTAAATTTAAATTATGGTTTCTATTTTAACTATAAATAGTTATCGGAAAAGTTTAAAAAAGATAAAAATCTAAAACCTCCTTATATTTGGATTTATTATAGTCCTTTCTATGTTCCAAACTTCATTTAGCACATTTGAAGATAGGGCAGTTCTTAAAAAAGGAACTTTAAAGCTAACAGCTACATGTGCAAATGATGAGTTATTCCCAAATATTGCTGGATAAAGCCCTTTATCCATAATATAGTTTAAATAATAATACATCTCAGTTATTGTTCCCATCTCATAAGGGAAAACTTTTACAAAGTCACTTTCTTCATAAATACTATCTGTGCACAAAAACCCATCAAATTCTACGGGCTCTTCAACCTCTAAGTAGTCAATTTGAGACAAATCTTTAT
Source organism: Methanocaldococcus sp. (assembly GCA_039833665.1). GTDB lineage: Archaea > AGJL01 > Methanococci > Methanococcales > Methanocaldococcaceae > Methanocaldococcus. Next base: position 6,197 of record JBDOKN010000172.1, on the reverse strand, counting down.
TATTGGCAATATCTTTTTTAGTACTAAGTCCTAACAATATATCCAAATCTTCATCTTCTTTAATTTCATCTATCAAATTCCTAATCTTTGGAATCTCTTTAAATACATCCTCGCAAGTATATGCCCCATCAATATTTACTACACCATAATTTTTTGATAAAGCATTTATGAGTTTTAAGTATAAATTAACTATATCATCTATGGATTCAGCCATGACTATTGGAATTAATCCATTCTCATCTTTATCAACCAATATTTCAGATGCCACTATTGGCAAATCAGTGGTTAAAGCTCCTCCCAAAAACTTAAAGAGAGGGATATCTAAGCTATTTGAAGCGGCTCTTGCAACACTCAGTGAAACACCCATTGTAACAATTGGGTTATTAACTGATGTTTCACAAATTAATGAATCAATAAAATCAATATCAGTTGCAGGATATCCAATAAGTTCTGGAGCTATGACATTTTCAACATCAGCTATTGCTTCCTCTGGATTATTAACCTCAATAATATCATATCCAATAGAAATATTTGTTATTGTTGTAATCATTACCTTAATTTTAGCTCCTTTAAAAACTTCCTTTGCATTTATTTTTTCAATAATAACATTTACCAATTACATCCCCTCAATACTATTAAAAATAAAATTTAATAAAATTTATGCTTTTACTGGTCTTATCGGCTTTAAAGGAACCTTTCCTTGTTTAATTTCTTCATAAGCTATTTTTAGTGAGTTATCACAATTTGTTTCTATAGTTATATAAGCTCCATTTGATATCTGCAAACTTCTTGCCCCTAAGATTCTCGCAATCTCAAATTTTGTTAATTTCAATATCTCACCCCTGAACTATAATGAAACATTAAAATTGGTGGGGCCGCCGGGACTTGAACCCGGGTCGCACGCCCCCCAAGCGCACAGGATGACCAGGCTACCCCACGGCCCCATTAAAAAGAAAATTATAGATATCTCTCATCGTGGGCTATTATCTCGTCAATAATTTCTTTACCATCTTCACTTATTTTGTAGGAAATAAACATCCTCCTGCAGCAATATTTTTTAATACCCAAATCATCCAAAACATCCTTTGGATTCTCTCCTTTTAAAACCCTCTCTTTATACTCTTCAAAAACCTCCGCGATAACATTACCACAGGAAAAACATCTAATAGGAAACATCATTTTTATCACCCACAAAAATAAAAGAAAAAATAATATTCTTTCCAAAGATGTAGAAAGGGTTTATCTGTATGACTTCTGCCTCTTTGCTCTTGGACCCTTTGTTGATCTACTTGGTTTGTGTGGCTCTGTTCTTCTTGCATCACTAACTAACAATGTTCTATCATAAGCTAAGAACTTATCCCTCAACTCCTTACTACCTGTAAATTCAACAATTGCCTTACCAATAGCCGTTCTTGCAGCATCCATCTGTCCCATTACTCCTCCGCCTTTAACTGTAACATCTATATCTATTTGACTAATAATTTCCTCTCCAGCTAATAAAATTGGCTCCATTAACTTCATTCTTTTATACTTTGGCTCAATTAACTCAATAGGTATTTTGTTTATTCTTATTCTTCCCTTCCCTTCTCTTGCTACTGCTCTCGCAATGGCTCTCTTTCTTTTACCCACTGTTATGACAATTTTTCCCATTTAATCACCTCAGAATTTCGCTCCTAAGTGTTTGCTTAACTCAGCTAACGTTATATACTTGGTAGTGTTTAATCTGTGGCTTATTTTTTCATCAACTGTTAAGTTTTTAGGATTCCCAACATAAACCTTAACTCTCTTAAATGCCTCTCTTCCTTTTGGTTTTTTGTATGGGAGCATTTTTCTGATTGTTCTTCTTAATATATCATCTGGTCTTCTTGGGAATTTTGGCCCAAATCTTCTTGGGTTAGCAACATTTTTCTTTTCTCTTTCCTCTTGGTAGGTTTTTATAATCCAATCTCTATTTCCAGTTATAACTACCTTCTCAGCATTTACAATAATAATTTCTTCTCCTCTCAAAACTCTTTTTGCTACTTCTGAAGCCAATCTTCCTAATATCGCTCCCTCAGCATCTATTACTGTCATAACTATCACCGTGTTTTATGCCATAATTTTAACATTTGAACCTTTTGGATTTCTTTTTATCAATTCTTCAATTGTTATTGCTTCTCCTCCTGCCTCTTTAATTAATTTTTTAGCTGTTTCTGAAAATGAAAATGCCGCAACTACAACCTTATGCTCTAACTTCCCAGCTCCTAAAACCTTACCAGGAACTAAAACAACGTCTCCTTCTTTTGTGTATCTGTTTATTTTACTTAAATTTACCTCTGCCCTCCTTCTTCTTGGTTTTGCTAACCTTCTTGCTATATCCTTCCAAATCTTTGCCTGATTTTTATAGCTTTCTTGTTTTAACATCTCAATTAACTTAACCAACCTTGGGTTTGTAGCTGTTATTTTCTTTGCCATATATATCACCGTGTTTTCCTCCAAACCCTTTATAATTATTAAAGTTGATAATTAGAATAAAAGTTTTTATTGTTCAATTAATTCAAGCTGTTGTAAGAAACTTTCAGCTTTATTTTTTAATATTTTAACTGCCTCTTCTAAAATTTCTTCAGCTTCCATTTGTCCAAATGTTTCAACTAAAAATTCAACTTCATCATCAGCAATTTGTTTATATACGGCATTACAAGGTTGCCATTTTGCATGAACCTTTCCGATACCTGGAACTGCTTCACATTCAATCTGTATTTTTTGCCCTTTTCCCAATCTAACAATTGGAATGTTTTTAAAAGCAACTTCTCCATTTTCAGATTTTAAGTCAGATGAATAGACAGTGCATGGCCCCTCTTTTTCTAAGGTGAATGTTATAACTTCATTCTCTAATAACGGTTTTCCCTTGATTGGAATTAACCCCAATCTATGTGCTAAAATCTCATCATCCATTGATGATGAGTTCTCATATATATAAACATCCTCTATGGCATAAGTAGGGACTTCAGAAATCATTATCCTCCTAATAGCATTAGAAAATGAAATTGGGGCTTTTAAAGAAAAAATAAATTCCTCCCCAATTCTTGTCTTTTTTTTCTCTTTGATTGTAATCAAAGATTATCACCTTACTTTTTAAACCTCTTCTTAGGTGTTGTCCCATCATGTGGGACTGGTGTAACATCTTCAATTCTTCCAATTCTTAATCCAGCTCTTGCCAAAGCTCTAATAGCTGCCTGAGCTCCAGGTCCTGGATTTTTCTGCCCACTTCCTCCTGGAGCTCTAACTTTGATATGGATGTTTTCAATTCCCCTCTCTTTTAATACCTCTGCCAATTTAAATGCCGCCTGCATTGCCGCGTAAGGTGAACCTTCATCTCTCTGGTTTCTTGTAACCATCCCACCTGAAACTCTCGCAATTGTCTCTGCTCCTGTAATGTCTGTTGCGTGAATTATTGTGTTGTTGTAGGATGAGTAAATATGAACTATTCCCCATTTTTCTTTTTTCTGTTCTACCATAGTGTTTCACCTTTAATTTATATTTTTATTCCGACTCTTGTGTCTGTGTTTCTTCTGCTACTAATCCAACAATTTTAGCTCTCTCTGGATGGTTTTCATCATTGAATGGGGAGTTTTTAGCATAGCTAATTTTATCTTCTTCTTCAACTGTTACCATGTAGCTTGGAGCAGTTACTACTCTACCATTAACTGCTATATGTCTATGAACTATTAACTGTCTTGCCTGTCTTGGAGTTCTTGCCAATCCTTTTCTAAATACGAGTGTTTGTAATCTCCTCTCTAAGATATCTTCAACTGTTAATGATAAGACATCATCAAGTGTTGGGTTTTCAACTTTTAAGATACCATATTTTTTCAACACATTGAAAAGCTGAACAGCTTCTTTAGCCCCCTGCTCTGTTCTATCGCTGATTAATCTTCTTGCCTGTCTTCTGTATTTCCTCAAAATTGTTTCTGCCTTCCAAACTTCTCTCTTTCTTCTTAAACCATACTTCCTACACAATTCCTTTTCTCTTTCAATTCTTTCTTTAATCCATGGATGATTTGGTGTTTCGTATGTCTTTTTAAATCTTCTCCTTGGGTCTCCCATCTAATCACCTTCAATAATTTTTATAGAGTGTTTGAATTATTAATTTATTTCTTTCTTCTTGAAACTCCAACTGTTTGCCCTCTTCTAAATGTACTCTTTGTTCTTTGACCTCTACATGGTAATCCAAGCTCGTGCCTAATACCTCTATAACATCTGATTCTCTTCAATCTGTTTATATCCTCTTGTCTTATAATCATCAAGTCACTTTCAATAACGTGTTTATCTTCTCCAGTGACATAATCTTTTCTTCTATTGAACATCCATGATGGTATTCCAAACTTAGCAGGGTCTGCTAAAACTTCTTCAATTTTCTTAACTTCCTCTTCTGTTAAATAACCAGCTAATTTGTTAGGGTCTAATTTAGTAACTCTTACAATTGCCCTTGCCATTGCCTCTCCAACGCCATAGATATCTTGGAGAGCCATTATTAACTTTTTGTTTCCATCCAAATCTGTCCTTGAAACTCTAATTAAATACTTAAATTCAGAATTTTGCATATTCTCGGTCAAGGTTGCACCTCCATAATTCGTGTTTTATAGTAAATAGTATTAAAAAATAAAAAGAAGTGGCGCGGAGGGGGGGATTTGAACCCCCGCGGGGCAAAGCCCCATGGGATCTCCAGTCCCACGCCTTGGCCGGGCTAGGCTACCTCCGCTCTAAAACGTGTTTTATCAATATATACATTGCCATCATACTCAACGTTAAGATTAATGTAGGAATAGTTATATATTATTTTCGGTTTTTATGAGTTTGAATGTTTGGTTTATAATTTGATGTTGAGGTATTTATACCTAATCCTTAAAAAAATAATTTACAAGAAAATTTAAAAATTTTATCGAGGATGACATTATGTCAGTAAAAGTTTCTGAATATATGACAAAGAAAGTTATTACAGTTTCAAAAGATAATACGGTTAAAGATGTTATTAAATTATTGAAAGAAACTGGACATAATTCATTTCCTGTTGTTGAAAATGGAAAATTGATTGGAATCGTCTCAGTTCATGATATTGTTGGTAGGGATGATAATGAAAAGGTAGAAAATGTAATGACTAAAAGGGAGGATATGGTAGTTACAAGTCCAGATGCTAATATAATGGATGTTGGTAGAATAATGTTTAGAACTGGTTTTTCAAAACTTCCTGTTGTTGATGAAGATAATAACTTACTTGGGATTATATCAAATATGGACGTTATCCGGTCTCAAATAGAAAAGACAACTCCAAAAAAGTTAGAAAATATAATTAAGACATATAAAAGCTTAGGTTACAATTTAAAAGTTGAGAGGGAGGAAATTAATATTAATAAATTAAAACCTACACAGAACAAAATCCATGCCGATGAGTTGATTGGAAGGATGTATGAATTAAAAAAGGGTTTAGCAGAGCCAATAATTGCAATAAAAACAAAAAGAGGAGATTATTATATATTGGTAGATGGACATCATAGGGCAGTTGCTGCATATAAAATGGGAGTGCCGAAGTTAGATGCCTATGTAATATATTTAGACACTGATAAAAAGCTTGGTATAGAAAAAACTGCAGATATTATGAATTTGAGGTCATTAGAAGATGTTAAAGTTGTTGAATGCGAGGAGGGAAATAGTGCTAAGGTAATAAAATACAACAAAAATGGAATATTGGGATAATTATGATAATTAGAGGCATAAGAGGAGCTAAAATTAACAGTGAGATTTTTAATTTAGGTTTAAAGTTTCAAATTTTAAATGCCAATCTAATAGCTACAAAGAAACATGTTTTACATGCTATAAATCAGGCAAAGACAAAAAAGCCAATAGCAAGGAATTTCTGGATGGAGATTTTAGTTAGAGCATCTGGGCAGAGGCAGATACATGAGGCAATAAAGATTATTGGGGCAAAAGATGGAAATGTTTGTTTAATCTGTGAAGATGAAGAGACATTTAGAAAAGTTCATGAGCTTATTGGTGGAGAAATTGATGATTCTATCCTGGATATTAATGAGGAAAAAGAGAAATTAATTAGGGAGATTTTTAAGATTAAAGGTTTTGGAGATGTTGTTGAGAGAGTTCTGGAGAAGATAGCTCTAATTGAATTAAAGAAGGAGTAAAGGTGAAAGTGTGAGAGTTATTGA
>JBDOKN010000171.1:0-2898 GCA_039833665.1 Methanocaldococcus sp. | reverse complement strand
TTCCCTAACTCTTCAACCATCAACAAAGCACAGTAATCTCCACATATGGAACAAGCCCTCTCTTCCTTTGAAGGGATTTCCTCTCTCATCTTCTCCGCCTTTTCCCTATCTATTGCCAATTCAAATTGTTTTTTCCAATCATGGTTTTTTCTTGCATAAGCCATTTTTATCTCTTTTTCCCATGCTAATTTATTTCCTTTAGCAACATCAGCGGCTTGAGCGGCTATTTTAGTGGCTATAACTCCCTCTTTAACATCTTCTATTGTAGGCAATCTTAAATGCTCACTTGGGGTCACATAACAAAGGAAATCAGCTCCATAGTAACCAGCTAAAGCTCCACCAATTGCAGCAGTTATATGGTCATAGCCAGGAGCTATATCTGTAACTATTGGCCCTAAAACATAGAATGGAGCGTTTTTACACAAACTTTTTTGTAATCTGATGTTTGTTTCTATGTAGTTTATAGGAATGTGTCCAGGACCTTCAACCATGCATTGAACTCCCTTCTCTCTACATCTATCAACCAACTCCCCCAAGATAATGAGTTCTTCAATTTGAGCCCTATCTGTATTATCTGCTAAGCATCCTGGCCTCATCCCATCTCCTAAGCTTATAGTTACATCATGTTCTTTAAGAATATCCAACAAATAATCAAAGTTTTTGTATAATGGATTTTCTTCATTGTGATATAAGATATAGGCGGTTAAAAATGCTCCTCCTCTACTTACAACACCCATTATTCTCTCACTTTTTCTTAATCTCTCAACTGACTGCTTGGTTATACCACAATGTAATGTCATAAAATCTACTCCTTCCTTTGCCTGTTTCTCAATAACATTAAATATTAAATCCTCATCCATATCTACAACTCTTCCATACTTCTCTCTTGCCAATTTTCCAACTTCATATATTGGGACAGTCCCAATAGGTATTTTAACAGCGTCCATTATTGCTTTCCTAATCTCTTTTAAATCTCCACCGGTGCTTAAATCCATTACTGCATCTGCCCCATACTTTTCAGCAATTTTTGCCTTTTTTATCTCCAATTTTATATCAACACAATCTGGAGAAGTTCCAATGTTTGCATTTACCTTTGTTCTTAAACTCTGTCCAATCCCTACTGGATTTGTGTCTCTATTGACATTTTTTGGAATAACAACATAACCATTGGCAATAAGCTTTCTAAGTTTTTCAACATCGATTTTTTCTTTTTCAGCAACGATTTTCATCTCTTCTGTAATAACGCCATTTTTTGCATCATCCATTTGAGTCATAACAATCACCAGATTTGTAATAAAATAATAGTCCAGATACCTTTATTAAAACATTAAAACAAAACTATATAAAAGGTTAGGTAAATTATCATTATTAATTATGATAAATTATCCAATCGTTACCTCAGTGAGTCATTATATAGTTATCATGTTTATAGTTATTGGGTGTTATTTATGAAGTATGAAGGAGAGATAGCCATAGGTCCAGTTCATCCAACAATGCTTGAACCTCACAGATTGAGATTGTTTATTGAAGATGAAATTATAAAAGATGCAGAATTAGTAATTGGTGTTAATTATAGAGGGATAGAGCTTATTATGGAAGGTCTTCCACCAGAAAAAATAAGCATTTTGTCAGAGAAGATTTGTGGGATTTGTTCCCATATACATGTATGGTGTAATGTTACAGTCACTGAAAGGGGATGTGATATAGAAGTGCCTGAGAGAGCTGAATATATAAGGGCAATAGTTGAAGAGTTAGAGAGATTACATTCTCACACTTTACTGTTTGGGCATGCTTTTGAGGTCTTAGGTTTTGAGACGATGGCATTTAGGGCGTTTATGATTAGAGAACCGATAATGCAAATTTTGGGAGAGATTAGTGGAGGGAGAGTCCAATACTCTTGTCCAATAATAGGAGGAATTAGGCCGAGATGTAATATAAATGAGAGTAAGATTCCAGCTTTGTTGGAAAGGTTGGATAAGTTTGAAGAGAAGTTAAAAAAATTGTTAGAGAGAACTGTTAATGACCCAATGATTATGGCAAGAATTAAGGATGTTGGTGTCTTAGATAAAAAAACTGCTAAAAAATTACATGCCCTTGGACCAACAGCGAGAGGTAGCGGGATACATAGCGATATGAGAAAGATGGGACAAGTTCCAGTTTATGATAACTTTGAGTTTGAAGAGATTTTGTTTGATGATGGAGATGTATTTAGCAGATTGGCGGTTAGGTTTTATGAGTGTTTTGAGAGTGTTAAAATCATTAGGCAAGGTTTAAAGATGTTGCCAGAGTTGGATAAAAAAATATATAATCCAAACTATGAATTAAAACCTTTTAAGCCAATAGATGTTTATAATGAGGCACAAAGAGGGCAGGTTTATTATTCTTATGGCTTAGATGAAAATGGAAGGGTTAGACAGGTAAAGATTAGGACACCAACAGCAACTAACTTGGCTTGTATGGAAGCTATTTTACCGGGGCATCATGTTTCAGATGCTGAACTAATTATTGCAAGCTGCGACCCATGCTTTACATGCACAGATAGGATGATTGTTGTTAAAGAGAAGAAAGGTTGAAGTTTTAATTAATTTTATTTATTTTTTATTTTCACTTATTTTCAAATTTATTTAATATATAAACATAGATGATTTTAAATTTTATATATTTCCATTAACATATAAGAGTTGTTCTAAAATAGAACTTTGATGGTGAGGATTATGGGAGAAGCATTATTTAAAGAATTTAAAGAGCATTCAGTCGCTGAATTTTTTAGAAAAAATAAACACATGCTTGGATACAGTGGAAAGATTAGGAGCTTAACAACTATAATCCACGAATTAGTTACAAACAGCTTAGATGCATGTGAAGAAGCTGGCATTTTACCAGATATAAAAGTTGAAA
>JBDOKN010000170.1:0-1510 GCA_039833665.1 Methanocaldococcus sp. | reverse complement strand
CTGAAATTGAAGAAGAGATAAAAAGTTATGGTTTAGAGGTTATAAGAACTCCTGGACATACTTATGGCTCTATCTCAATAATTTATAAAGATGGGTTGATAACCGGTGATACAATTTTTGCCTATGGAGTTGGAAGATGGGATTTACCTACTGGGAATGTTATTGATTTAAGGAAATCTATAATCTTATTGGAAAGAATAGCCAATGAAAGAAATATAAACAAATTATATCCTGGACATGGGGAAATTGGGGACAGGATGGCTTTTAGCTATGCAAAACTTTTCCTATAAATAATAGTTCTTTTCAAAAGTGAATAAAATTTATTAGTTTGGACTCTTTCATTAGGACGTTTCATTAATGCCTATGAAAATATTTAAAAAACTAAAAATATCACTGGGATAAAGATGAAAGTAATAATTCCAGTATCTCCAATAAATTCCTTAAAAACAAGATTGTCAGAATTTTTAAATAAAGAGGAGAGAAAACATTTATTGTTGAATATGCTTAGAGATATTATCAAAGCTTTGGATGGTTTAGACGTTGTTATAGTTAGCAGGGATGAGGAAATTTTAGATTTTGCCAAAAATGAATTAAAGGTAGAAATAGTTAGAGAAAAATATAAAGGGCTTAATAATGCAATAAAACAAGTGTTTAATGAAATTGATGACGAAGAAGTTATAATAATTCCAGCGGACATACCTCTAATTAAGAAAAAACATGTTGGTGATATTTTAGAGCTTTCTAAAAATTATGATTTAATTATCGCCCCATCAAGAGGGGGAGGGACTAATCTATTATATTTAAAATCAAAAAATTTAATTGAATTGAAATATGAGGGTTTTAGCTTTTTAAAACACTTAGAAGAGGCAAAAAAGAAAAATTTAAAATATTATATTTATGATTCCTTTTTAATTTCTGTGGATATTAATACACCAGAGGATTTGGGGGAGATATTTATCCATGGGAACAATACTTACACTATTAACTATCTAAAAAGCTTGGGGATTAGTGTAGAGCCAAAGCACTCATCAGCTGGAAGATTTGTGGTAAAGAGGAGATAATATGGTTAGGTATTTAACATTACATAATATTGAAGAAGCAAAATTCATAATAAACGAGCATTTAAAAAAATTAAAAAATGAAGTTGAGGAAGTTGATTTATTCAACGCTATTGGTAGAGTGTTGGCTGAGGATGTTTTTTCCAATATAGATGTTCCTCCTTATGACAGGGCAAAGATGGATGGCTATGCAGTTAAAGCAGAAGACACTTATGAAGCAGATGAAGACAATCCAATAGAGTTAAAAATTATGGGTAGTTTAAAAGCCGGAGAAATTAAAGATTTAAAAATAAATAATGGGGAATGTATAGAGATAGCAACAGGGGCAATAATTCCAAAAGGGGCTAATGCCGTTGTTATGGTTGAATACACCGAAAGAGATAACGATAAAGTTAAAATCTATAAAGCAGTCCCTCCAATGGAAAATATCCAATTTACCGGCTCAGATATAA
>JBDOKN010000169.1:0-5333 GCA_039833665.1 Methanocaldococcus sp. | reverse complement strand
GAAAAGATGCCAACAATTATTGTTGAAGGTCCAAAACTTATATTGAGAAGAAGAGAGAACTTGTTAAAGAAATTTATGAAATAGCATCAAAGATTTATGGAATAGAGCATATAGCAATCATTATTAAAGAAAATTCCCTTGAAAATGTAGGAATTAATGGAAAATTATTGATAGATAGAGAGAAAAATCTTGAATAATATAAAGCTGGTGATATGATGGATGAAGAATTAAAAAAAGTTATAGAATTCCATGGACATCTTTGCCCAGGATTAGCTATTGGGTATAGAGTTGCTAAATATGCCAAAAAATTCTTCAAAAAATCTGAGGATGAAGAGTTAGTCGCTATAGTTGAAAATAACTCTTGCAGTGTTGATGCAATACAATACATGTTAAGTTGCACCTTTGGAAAAGGAAATTTAATATTTAGAGATAATGGGAAGCACGTCTATACATTCTATTCAAGAAATACTGGAAAAGCAATTAGAATTTACGTTAAAAAAGATTTCTTTGAAGAATTTAATGATAAATATCCCGTTAAAGAATTGCTTAAAAAATATAGTTCTGAAAATTTAAGTGAAGAAGAATTGGAATTATTTAACAAGATAAGGTCTGAAGCAACTGATAATATCTTAAATGCTAAAGATGATGAGTTATTTGAAATAAAAGAGGTTGAGATAGAGCCACCTAAAAAAGCTAAGCTCTTTCCATCAATAAAATGCCAAGAGTGTGGAGAATACTTCATGGAAATTAAAGGAAGGATTATAGATGGAAAAATCGTCTGTAAAGATTGTTTTGAAAAGATTATAATGGGATAAGGATGGAAGAAGCAAAGAGATTAATTATTGAGTTGTTTTCAGAACTTGCAAAAATTCATGGGTTTAACAAATCTGTTGGGGCAGTGTATGCCATCCTCTACTTATCTGATAAGCCATTAACAATCTCAGACATTATGGAAGAGTTAAAGATTAGCAAAGGAAATGTTAGCATGTCTTTAAAAAAACTTGAAGAGCTTGGATTCGTAAAAAAGGTTTGGATTAAAGGAGAGAGGAAAAATTATTATGAGGCAGTTGATGGCTTTACATCAATTAGAGATATTGCTAAGAGGAAATATAAACTGATTAGTGAGGTTTATGAAAAAATTGAGGATGAAAAGCTAAAAAAGAAGCTTAAAAGATTAAGGGATGTGTCAAAGGATATTTACAATCTACTAAAAAAATATGAAGGGGAGTATTAATGACATTAAAAGAAATAATGGAGAAAATTGGGAAATTTTCAGCAACAAAACCCTTTTTGGTTATTTCAATAATTATCATATTTACTTTATTCTTAGCGTTACAAATTCCTCACATCAAAAAGCAAACGTCATTTGAAAAAATGCTACCTCAGGAATTACCAGAAGTTAAGGAGATTTATGAGGTTAGAGATGAGTTTGGTGGGACAGATGTGGCAATGATAGCTGTTAAAGTAGTTCCTTCCGATTCCTCAGACAAGGTTGTGGATATAAGAGACCCAAGGGTCTTAGAGGCAGTGAAAACGTTAGAAGATAATTTAAGGACGGTAGATGGAGTTACACAAGTTTCCTCACCAGTGGATATTTTAATAAAATTAAATGGTGGTGTTGTCCCAAAAAGCATTGACACTGTAAAATTACTGATAGAAAAACTTCCAGAGGAACAAAAACAGAAAATGTTCAATAACGACTACTCAATGATGACTATACAAGTTTTTACTGACGTAGGAACTGATGAAAAGAAAAATAAAGCATTAGTTAATGCTATCAACGAAAGAATAGAAGAAACACCATTTCCACCAGGGGTTAAAGCAATTCCTACTGGGACTCCTGTGTTGAGGGCATTGATTAGTAGGTTAATGAACGAGAGTCAGATGGTTACAACAACAGTAGCCATGTTTGCAATACTCTTTATTATACTACTCCATTTTAGGAAGTTATCTTCAATTCTCTTACTCTCTCCATTAATATTTGCCCTAATATGGACAGGGGGATTTATGGGATTATTTGGATTGCCATTGGACATGGCTACTGCTGGTGTGGGCTCTCTTATCTTAGGTTTAGGTATTGATTATGGAATTTACTTTGGGAGTAGGTATAAAGAAGAGAGAGAAAAAGGAGCTTCTCCTATGGAAGCGGCAATTATAACTGTAAAATACGCAGGTTCCTCAGTTTTGGCAAGTGCCGCTACAACAGTAGCTGGTTTGTTGGCGTTAACAATAGCCCCACTCCCAATGATGGCAAACCTTGGGAAAGTTTGTGCAATAGGTATTGCCTCATGTTGTTTTTTAACAATATTCTTCTTACCAGCAGTTTTAGTTGTTGATGAGTTATATTTAGTCCCAATGATAAAAAGATTAAAAAGGGTGATACATTGAGAAAAATAATATTATATATTTCTTTCTTGCTTTCTTTATTGCTGGTTAATTCATCTTTTGCATTACAAATTGATGCTCCTCAGTATCAGCCAAAGGTCATTCATCCGGGGGATGATGTAGATTTGTGGATTAAGATAACCAATAACAATTATGATGATGAAGTTAAAAACATAGTTGTTGAAGTTAAGCCGCATTATCCTTTTGAGTTGAGGCAAGTTAATCCAGTTAAGGGAAAGGCAGAAATTAGCCACTTAAATCCTGGGGAAGCAGATACCGTTTATTTCAAACTGCATGTAGATGAGAATGCCCCATCAAGAGATTATAGGATAGATGTAAAGGTAAGTTATGATGAGGTTGATAAAGAGGATGGAAAAGAAATAACCCACCACTATGAATTTACTAAAATTTATTACCTACATGTTTATGGAGTGGCAAGTTTTGAAATAGATGGGAATTTTAGCTTAATCCCTTCAAAGACACAAATAGTTCCTATTAAAATTATAAATACAGGGACAGGGACAGCTAAGGAAGTTAATCTGTATATTGGATATTCTTTAAAGCCATTAAATGCTGGTTCTGAGTCAATAACCATCTCTGCCTATGGAACAACAAAAAATCAGCAAAAAGCTATATATTATCCAACAGCCATTCCTTTATCTAATTTACCAATTTCACCAGTAGGAAAAACAAAATTCTACTTAGGAGCTTTAAAACCTGATGATGGTAAAGTAATCAACTTAAAATTACACACTAATGATAATTTAGTTGAGGGTTGTTATCAAATTCCTGCTGTAATTACTTGGATAGATGAAGATGGAACTAAAAGAGCTGAACAAATATCTATTGGAGCTTATGTAAAGGGAGATGTTATATTAGGAATATCCAATGTTGTAACTGACCCTAAAGAGATAAAGCCAGGAACAACCTATGCGAGAATTGATGTAACAATAACCAACAATGGACATGCAGAGGCAAAGGATGTTAAATTAAAATTAATAACAGATAAGCCGTTTAAAGATAGTTGGAGCAACTGCAATATAAAAGATATTGGCAACTTGTTGCCAGGAGTTTCAAAGACCGTCTCTTTCTATGTGGATGTAGATAAATACGCCCCTGCTAAGCATTACAAACTTCCAGTGGAGATTAGTTATTTAGACGTGTCAGATAATAAACACAAGATAGAAAAGTTTATAGACATTTATGTAAAACATAAGCCATTATTTAAGATTATAACAAAAGAGGTTCATGTAACTGCTGGAAAGGATAATGTTGTTCATATAAAGATAAAAAACGTCGGTAGTGAAAAGGCAGAGAGGGTTAAAATTTCAGCAATTAAAATATCTGGACAGCCATTTGATTATCCAGTTAAAAGCGACACCATAGGAAGTTTATACCCCAACCAAACAGGTGTTGGAACCATAACAATAACTCCAGATAGAACTGCTCCATCAAAATCTTATTATATAACATTGGAAATAAGATGTGCTGGAGATAGTGAAGAAGGAGACAAGAACGTGTATGTTTATCAAAAACCATTGAAGGTTGTAGTTGATAATCAAAGTTCAGGTAGCTATTGGATGCTTGGTATATTGGTGATTGTTGCCCTCATATTGGTTGTAGGATATATATTTAAGAAGAGGAGTAAGGAATAATGTATAATATCAACTTTTTACAACTTTTTTATTAATTTATATTTTTACTTTTTATTTTTATCTTTAAAAGCTAATTTTTGTATTTTTAGGTGATTTTATGAAGTTAGAGAGAAATATTTTTGTCATTTGGATAACTACCTTTACAACTATGCTTGGTGTTGGTTTTATAGCTCCGATTATGGCGATATATGCCAAAATATTGGGAGCTACGAACTTAGAAATTGGTTTAATATTTGGTTCATTTGCATTGGCGAGGACAATAACTCAAATTCCCATTGGTGTCTTATCAGATATATATGGAAAGAAGTTTTTTATCGTCTGTGGGACATTTTTTTATGGACTTTTTACTTTAATGTATAGTTTTGTTAGCAGTGTTTTGGGTCTTTTAATCGTGAGGGTTTTTACAGGAATTTTTTCAGCTTTTGTTACACCAGTAGCTGGTTCCTATATAGCGGCAATAGCTCCAAAGGCAAAATTAGGGGAATATATGGGAATTTTTAATTCAGCAATTACATTGGGTTTTGGCGTAGGGCCTTTTATAGGAGGAACCCTTGCTGACATGTATGGGATTAAAATGCCATTCTACATTTGTGGATTTTTGGGAATTTTGGCATCAATTATAAGCTATATGAAGTTAGAGGACATTGTTTTTAATGAAAATACAAAAAAGAGGAATCTTAGGAAGATATCCAACTTATTTTCATTTGAATTTTTAAAGAGTAGAAATTTCCTATCTTCTTTTATAATAAACATATCTAATGTTATGATAAATTCGGGAATAATTGCCTATTTGGCATTGTATGCAATTAGCTATAACATATCTATAAGCCATGTAGGTTTTATGATTGCAGTAACAAATATTTTAACAGCTTTGCTTCAAAGAAGTTTTGGAAAACTTTATGATAAATTGGGAAATGTGATGATAATCATTGGAGTTTTTATAATATCTATTGGGATGTATGTGCTTTCAACTTCAACAACTTTCTTGGATATGGTTATTTCCCTTATAGTTGTGGCAATCGGAAGCTCCATATCTTCAACATCAACAACATCACTCGCAGTTAAAGACATCCCAATACATAGAAAGGGTGAAGCCATGGGGCTTTTTACAACAAGCATAAATTTAGGAATGTTCTCTGGTGCTGTAATTTTTGGATTTTTAGCTGATATTTTGGGAATAGCAAATATGTATAAGTTTTCAGCAATATTTGCAATTGTTGTAGGAACTTTATGTTATTTAAATATTAGGAGGTAGAGGTATGAATCTCCACTATTTTTCTCCCAATATTTTAC
>JBDOKN010000168.1:0-2124 GCA_039833665.1 Methanocaldococcus sp. | reverse complement strand
TTATTTTATTTTTAATCTTCTAATTTTTAACTTTGTCATTCTCTCTATATATTTCAATTTTCTATACTCCCTTCTATTTATAAGAGATATCGCCCTTCCTTTTTTTCCAGCTCTCCCAGTTCTCCCAATTCTGTGCATATAAGATTCAGGATTTTGTGGAAGATGATAGTTAATTACACAATTTAAATCATTAACATCTATCCCTCTACTCATAACATCAGTAGCAATTAAAATTTTAATTCTCTTTTGTTTAAATAACCTTATAATCTTTTCCCTCCGTGGCTGTTTTAAATCTCCATGAATTGCTTCAGCTTTAAATCCAATATCCTTCAACATGTTTGCCAATTCTTTTGTATCCCTCTTAGTTTTACAAAAAACCAATCCATAAAATTCTTTGTCTTCTAAAATCTTGCATAATGTTTTAAACCTATCACATTCCTTAACTTCAACATAACTCTGCTCAATATTTGCATTTATCTTGGCTTTTATAAAGCTATAATCTCCCATATACTTTTTAGCCAAATTTAATATCTCCTTTGGCATGGTTGCAGAGAACAGCAAAATCCTCTTATCTTTATTACAAGCGTTTAAAATCCTTTCAACATCTTCAACAAAACCCATATTGAGCATTTCATCTGCTTCATCCAATATAAAGTATTTAACATCCTTTAAATTCAAAGTTCCTCTATTTATATGGTCTAAAATTCTTCCTGGTGTTCCAACAACTATATTAGCTTTTTTTAAGGCCTTAATTTGTGGATAAATGGCTTTTCCACCATAAATTTTGGCAATCTTTAAATTTTTGTTACCTTTTAATGACTCTATCTCATCAGCCACTTGTATAGCTAATTCTCTTGTAGGAGTTAGAATAATCGCCTCTATTCCATTGTTTTCATTAATGAGCTCAATTAATGGAATTGCAAACGAAGCAGTTTTCCCACTACCAGTTCTTGCTTGAGCTACAATGTTACATTCATCATTTAAAAATAGTGGGATGACTTTCATCTGAATATCTGTTGGCTTTTCAAAACCTTTATTTTTAATGGCATTTAAGATATTGCCTGATAGATTTAATTCATTAAAATCCATATATTCCACTTCCAATAAAATTTAATTTTTAAAGATGCTAAAAAAGGTTTTAGCATCCTCAACAACTATGCCCTTATACTATAAAAATGTTTGCCTGAAACTTTTAGAAAGTTTCATCAAAATTAAAATTTGGACATATCAATAAAAAATTTTATCACCCATATTTCCAAAAAACTTTAATCTCATTTTTTTAATTATTTCTGATGAGTTTAAATCCTCTTTTTGAATTTTTAAAATTTCTTCTGGTATATTTCCCTTTTTTATCTGCTTTGTTGATAAATATTTCCCTATTTTAATTAATTTTTCTTTTAACATCATCCTTCTTTTTTCTCTATTGTTTATTATCTCCTCACTGGTTAAACTTAATGTTTCATCCCTATAAGGTAAGGCAATAACTGATAAGGCAATAACTCTCTCATCAACCTCATTAACCCTATTTGGCTTAAAATTTGGATTTTTGTATGCTAAGGTTATCCCTCTCTTTCTTCCAACACTCTCCTTCTCTGAAATTACAAAACCACAATCAACCAAAGCACTTCTAAAAGGAATGGCTGATGAATAAGATATTAAGACACCATTATCTTCCATTCTTCTATAAATCTCCATTAAAAAATCGTAGGTGTAGAGGGTAGGGTCTCTTTTTGGTGAAAATGCATCGTGAAAAACTATATCGTATTTTTTATTACTCTTTATTATAAATTTTCTCGCATCTCCAACGTATAGGTTGATATTATCATAATCTGACTTATATTCAATGCCAATTTTGTTTAAAAAATACTCTCTAACCTTATCTTTTATAATATCATGCTCTTTATATGGAATATCTAAAAATAAAGTTAAAAATAAAACTTCCTCACAAATCTCAACCATATCAATCTCTGCATTTTTGTTATAATGTAAGGCAGCTATGGCATTATAGCCCAAACCACTACACAAATCCAAAACTCTTGGATTGCTTAAATCAGTTATCTTTGATGGCTTGGCAAACTTATAAATTGCTTCTTTTAAAGCTCCAACCTTTGAATGCATCATCTC
>JBDOKN010000167.1:0-3649 GCA_039833665.1 Methanocaldococcus sp. | reverse complement strand
AAAACAAAGCCGATTTATGGAGTTCAATTTCATCCAGAAGTTGCTCACACTGAATATGGTAGCGAGATTTTAAAAAACTTTTGTAAGGTTTGCGGCTATAAGTTTGAATGACTAATAATAAGATTTATATAAGTTGATATCAAACATACTAAACTATCTAAATAATTCAAATCCTTTTTTTGTGGTGGAATTATGTCATTGCTATTGATTATTGTTGTGTTAATACTTGCATTGATTGTTTTAGGTATTATGATTTATGTTATCTCAATATACAACAGATTCCAAACATTAAAGAATGGAGCTGAGGCAACATTGGGGCAGATAAGGGTTGCTTTAAAAAAGAGTAACTTTTATTAATTTATTTATTTAAAAGACAATATTGAAAATAAAAACAAGAGGAGAAATAATGGATAATAATAGAAAAGTTATAATTGTTGGAGCAGGTCCTGGAGACCCTGAGCTAATAACAATCAAAGGTAAAAAAGCCATTGAAGAGGCGGATGTAATTATCTATGCTGGCTCTTTAGTTAATGAAAAGCTCTTAGAGTATAATAAAAAAAATGCTGAAATCTACAACAGTGCAAACATGAACTTAGAGGAAATAATTGATGTGATTGTTAAAGCAGTTAATCAAGGAAAGAAAGTTGTTAGGTTACACACAGGAGACCCTTCTATTTATGGAGCTATAAAGGAGCAAATTGATGAACTATCTAAATATGGAATAGATGTTGAGATAATCCCAGGAGTTAGCTCTTTGTTTGCGGCAACTGCTTCATTAAAGGTTGAGCTAACTCTCCCAGAGGTCTCTCAGACGGTTATTATTACAAGACCAGAGGGAAGGACTCCAATGCCAGAAAAAGAGAAGTTGAGGGATTTAGCTAAGCATCAATCAACAATGGTTATTTTTTTAGGAGTTTCGATGATTGATAAAGTTGTTAAAGAGCTAATTGAAGGAGGTTATGGGGAAGATACACCAGTGGCTGTGGTATATCACGCTTCGTGGGATGATGAGAAAGTAGTTAGAGGGACTTTAAGGGATATAGCTGAAAAGGTAAAAGAAGAGGGAATTAAAAAAACTGCCCTAATTATTGTTGGAGAAGTTTTAAATCCAAGGCATTATGCATATTCTAAGCTTTATGATAAAAATTTTGAACATGGATATAGAAAAAGCCCATAAAAAATTTTGATGAAACTTTTTTGAAAAGTTTCATTCTGAACTTTTGATAAAAATTTTGAACATGGATATAGAAGAAAGAAGTAAGGAATTTTTTTATTTTTACTTTTTTACTTGTTTTTCTTCTCTTCTATTTTTTCAAGTAGTATCTTTAAATCTGTCTTTTTAGTGATGTCTGTCTCTTTCTCTAACAACTCTTTAACTTTCTGTTCAAGCTCTTCTAAGCTACCAACACTTTCTAAAAGCTCTTTAATAAACTCCATATTTGCCATATATGGAAGGACATCATACATAAACAGTTCAATCTCTCTTTTTTGGTTCATATCTATCCCTTATAGCTATTTCTCTAACTATATGTGTCATTTGCCTTTCTAAGTTATCTATTTTGGCATACAATCTATAAATTAAATAGAACAAAACCACTATTGATATATAAATGAGGGCATCAACTCCCCTACCCACTCCTAATATATTAGCCATATAACCAGTGAATTCTGGGAATATTAGAACTATTACAACTAAACTCCAAATAAAAATCCAAAATAATCCTTCATTAAAACTCATACTTCTCTTTTTTAACTGCAACACAACCCTTGACAAGGCAAACAATGCAAATACAACCCCAACTATTTGGATTAGCTCCATAAGTTTTTCCTCCAAAATTTTTATAAATCTCTTTTATAAATACTTTATCAAACATTATATATATGTTTATAGTCATTCTAAAAGGATTTACAAAAAAATGTGGGATAATACTTATAATTAGGGATAATTATGAAACATCTAATCTCAATGAAAGATATTGGAAAGGAAGAGATTTTAGAGATATTAGATGAAGCAAGAAAGATGGAAGAGCTTTTAGACACAAAAAGACCTTTAAAGTTATTGGAAGGGAAAATATTAGCAACTGTTTTCTATGAACCATCAACAAGGACGCGGCTGAGTTTTGAAACTGCCATGAAGAGATTGGGGGGAGAAGTAATAACGATGACTGATTTAAAAAGCTCTTCTGTTGCAAAAGGGGAGAGTTTAATAGACACTATTAGGGTAATTAGCGGATATGCCGACATAATTGTTTTAAGGCATCCAAGTGAAGGGGCTGCAAGATTGGCAAGTGAATATTCAAATGTTCCAATTATAAACGCTGGGGACGGGAGTAATCAACATCCTACTCAGACGCTTTTGGATTTATACACAATAATGAGAGAGATTGGCAGAATAGATGGTATAAAAATAGCTTTTGTTGGAGATTTAAAGTATGGAAGGACAGTTCATTCTTTGGTCTATGCTCTCTCTCTATTTGATAATGTTGAGATGTATTTTGTATCTCCAAAAGAATTGAGAATGCCAAAAGATATAATTGAAGATTTAAAAGCTAAAAACATCAAATTCTATGAAAAAGAAAGTTTAAATGATTTAAATGATGATATAGATGTTTTATATGTAACAAGAATTCAGAAGGAAAGATTTCCAGACCCTAATGAGTATGAAAAGGTTAAAGGTAGCTATAAGATAAAGAAAGAGTATGTTGAGGGGAAGAGATTTATAATTATGCACCCATTGCCAAGAGTTGATGAAATTGATTATGATGTTGATAAATTACCACAAGCAAAGTATTTTAAGCAGAGTTTTTATGGAATTCCTGTAAGAATGGCTATTTTAAAGAAGTTAATTGAAGATAGTAAAGGTGAATAATTTTGAGAGATGTGAAATATGTTGATGCCCACTGCCATATTGAAGATAAGGCATTCAACAAAAATAGAGATGAAGTTATTGAGAGTGCTAAAAAAGAAAACGTTGTAATAATAACAAGTGGTGCAAGCTTAGGAGGATGTCTAAGAGCTTTGGAGCTTAGAAAAAGATACGGTATTTATTTAACTCTTGGTTATCATCCTTCAAGGGTTAAGGCAGATGATAAAGTTGTAGATAAGGTTTATAACTTAATCAAAAACAATGAGTATGAGATTTTAGCTGTTGGAGAGATTGGAATGGACATCAAAGATGAAAACTATGGAAGACAAGAAAAGATATTTAAAAAATTCTTGTCCTTGGCAGAAGAGCTTGATAAACCAATTGTGGTTCATGCAAGAGGATTTGAGAAGAAAATCTTTGATATAGCTAAAGATAAAGTTAATATTATGTTCCATTGTTATAGTGGAGATGTTAATTTAGCCAGAGAAATTGGAAGAGAAGGGCATTTAATCTCAATTTCAACATTGGTGTGCTTTTCAGAACATCACAAAAAGCTTGTTGAAAGCTTAGATATTGATTATTTAACCACTGAAACTGACAGCCCTTATTTATCTCCAATTAAAGGGACTAAAAATGAACCAAAGAATGTTAAATTAGTTGTTGAAGATATAGCGAAGATTAAAGAGATGGATGTTGAAGAGGTAAAAGATATTATTTACAAAAACACTTGTAAATTCTTTAAGAGGAGATTGTGATGTATCTAAAACCCATTGGAGTTGTAAA
>JBDOKN010000166.1:0-2184 GCA_039833665.1 Methanocaldococcus sp. | reverse complement strand
GTAGTTCCTGCCTTTTCAGCAGATTTTGGGTCTACAGGAACAGTTCCAAACCTATCAACATCCTTTGGGACTTCTTTAATTATTATATATTTATGCATCTCTTCAGCATATTCTTTGGCTAATTCTTCATTTGGCTTTCCTTTAATGTTTGCTAAATCTAAAGCCGCTCCTGTTTTTTCATCTATCTTTCCAGAACCTCTTGCAATTGCATCCGCTATTGCTCCAGCTAAACCGCATAAATTTCCAATAACTTTTGCATAAGGTAGTGTGTCATTTGTAATTCTACCAGCTAATGTAGTTCCAAAGTCAATACTCATACATGGATTTCTAAAATCCACATTTGTCCATTTACTCCCAACTTTTATTCCTGCGGTTACAAGCTCACCCTCCATCTCATTAGCAACAACTTCCTTCCCTGTTGGAGGCAAAACTCCAGTAACTGCCCCATCAAAGATAATTTTATCTAAAAAAGAGTATTTATCAAATGGTTTTGGTATCTGCTCTTTAGTCATTGCCGGTGTCATCTTTGCTGGAGGAACACCAGCTTTCATACATCCCTGAGCTAAGGCAATAATCATCTCTCCAACCTCTTCTGGAGATGCAAAACCAGCAGTAACCCCTGTACTTCTAACGACAAAGTGTAAATCATCAACGGTTAGTCCAGCTTTTTTTAAACTCTCTAATAAAACTTCTTTAACCATGTCTGCAACTGCTTCCCTTGTTAATTTAACCCCCCACAGTGTTTCTCCAAAAACTTCCTCTCCCTTCTTTGGCTTTCTAACATCTCTTGTCATTTTCACGTGCTTGCTGACAATGTAAGTTTTACCGGTGTCCATATTTGTGGCTGTTATAATAGATTTTGTTGTTGTATTTCCTAATTCAACTGATGCCACTATATAATATGGATTTCTTTTTAATTCAATCAAATCTACACTTTGTGACTTTGCATAGGCAATTTTTGGCTTTTTTTTAAACAATCCAGAGATAACATCAAAGATTCCCATATGTTCCCCCCTACATATTGTTATTGTAAAAACTAATTAATGAATATTTTATAACCTTCATAGTTTATAAAATCTCCCTTGCGAATTTTTTAGCCAATGCTATAATTGAAACAATTGGTGGAACCCCTAATGACTCTTTAAAGAGGGAGGCATCACAGACATAAAGCCCCTCTTTAACCTCAAACTCATCAACAACTAAGCTCAAACTACCTCCTGGATGGGAACCTCTTGGTATGGTTGTGTATATATCATCAACACCCAACTTGTATAAATACTTCGTTGCTTTACCAACACCTTTTGCAAGAGTTTTAAAATCTTCCTTAGTTATGTCTTTCCTGATATTGTTATCTAAAACTACTCCATTATTTTCATCTTTAATCTTTATCATAATCCCTAAAATATTTTTTTCTTCTACATCCTTATAATCTTTTTTTATTTCAGTAAGTAGGAGTTTTGAGTAATGGGTTGCTAAAATAAAATTCTTATATTTTTTATAAACAAGCATTGAAACGTCTCTATTTAAATAGCTATCTTTCAAAATTCCTCCAACAGTTATAAAAGTATCTACAAATAGATTTTTTCCAATATTTTCATCATTAATTAGATTTTTCAAAATTCTTGGACTATTTACTCCACCAGCTGATATTATGAGGTTTTTTGCCTTAATCTTTCTACATTTATCGTCTAAGATTTCATAATAGCCATTATAATTTATCTCCTTTACATTAAATTCAGTAATTACATCTACCTTTGCCTGTTTTAGATAGTTTAAAGGCGTCCATTTTGCTTTGCATATTTTTTTAGCACAATTTCCACATTTATTACATTTATCAAAATCAATAAATTTCTCCATCTTTTTAAATCCTAATTCAATAAATTTTTTGTCAATATCATTTAAAAAATCGTCATCTGGAAATTTGATGTTTAACTCCTCCCAAATCTCTTTATAAATATCATTATCTATTTTATACCCTTTAATATCCACCTTTATGGCATTTCCTAAGGAATAAACAGCACTTCCTCCCAATCCATAGACATAATTTATTTCCACATTTTTGCCTTCCGAGACATAAGTTGGATTTTTTCCTTTTTCTATCACTACTACGCTATATTTTTCTCCCAATTCCTTAGCTAAGGTAGAGCCGGCTACTCCAGAGCCGATTATGGCAAAATCATACAT
>JBDOKN010000165.1:0-11108 GCA_039833665.1 Methanocaldococcus sp. | reverse complement strand
CCATATTTTAAAAAGGGATTAATAAGTGTTGTAAGGGGATTAGGTTATTTTGGAGTAAGAAAACCATTTACTTCTGGCTCTCCATTTTTAGTTGTGTGGGATGTAACATATAGGTGTAATTTAAGATGTAAGCATTGTTATGCAAATGCAGGAAAACCCTTAGAAGATGAGTTAAACACAGAAGAGGCAAAGAAAGTAATTGACATATTAGGAAAGGCAGGAGTTGTAGCTTTAGCGTTTTCTGGGGGAGAGCCACTAATGAGAAAGGACTTATTTGAATTAATAGATAGGGCAAAGGATTATGACATGCAGGTTTCCATAGCAACAAATGGGACTTTATTGACGAAAGAAAATGTAAAAAAATTAAAAGAGCATAATGTAAGTTTTATACAGATAAGTTTAGATGGGACAAAGGAAACTCATGAAAAGTTTAGAGGAATAACTGGGATTTATGAAAAGATAGTTGAAGGAATAAAAAATGTTGTTGAGGAAAATATCTGCTGTGCAATTGCCATGACTGCAACTAAATTAAATTATAAAGATGTCCCCAAGGTTATTGACTTAGCTGAAGAACTTGGAGTTAATTATTTCATGCTTTACAACTATATCCCAGTTGGCGTTGGAGATTTTGACATTGATTTATCTCCTGAGGAAAGAGAGGAATTACTAAATATGCTATGGGAGAAATTAAACAACGAGACAGGAAAAAAATGTAAAACAGCGTTTTTATCAACAGCTCCATATTATTCAAGAACTGCATTAGAGCATAATAGACACTACCTTGCAACACACTTTGCAAATGTTGATTTAGATGAAAATGAGTATTTAAAAAACTTAGCCAATTTTATTGGAGGTTGTGGTTGTGGAAGGTTTTATTTAAGTTTGAGAGCCAATGGAGACATTCAGCCGTGTGTATTTTTCCCATTAAAGTTGGGAAATATTAGAGAGTTTAAGGATGAAAATGACTTTTTAAACTTTTGGAGAGAAAATAAAATATTAAATGATTTAAGAGATAGAGATAAATTAAAAATATGTGGAAAGTGTGAATACAAATATGTTTGTGGTGGTTGTAGGGCAAGAGCTTATGCATACTACAAAGATTATTTAAGGGAAGACCCTGGATGTATTTTAACTAAAAAATTATCATAAGGGATTGGAATGGCAAAGATTTTGGTTGTTACCGATGGGGCTTATGGACATAGGATTAAAGGAACTGTAAATTCTTTTGGAAAGAAAAATGAGTTTATTGGCATTTATAAAATTGACAAACCAGCTGATTTAGTAGTTGATGACATAGAATTTCCAGAAGAATTGTTAGAGAAGATTAAAGAGGCAGATATATTATTACTTTATACTCAACATCCTGACAATACATATTATCTTTCTTATGAAGCGAGAAGGTTAAATAAGGATATAGCAATAATTGTTGCTACTTGGAAAGGGGAGGGAGAGAAGAAAGAGTTAAAAAAGTTTGATGCAATATGTCCAGAAGAAATGTGTTTGTTAGATGAGAGGGAAGTTGGGGATTTAATAGATAAATATCCAAAGTTGAAAGAATTTTTAGATGAATTTGGGACTCCAAAGGTTAAGGTTTATGTTAAAGATAATAAAGTTGAAGATGTTGAGGTGTTAAGAACTTCAATATGTGGTTCAACTTTATTTATGGCTAAGTTGATGAAGGGGATGGAGGTTGGTGATGTTGAGGAATTTGCCAGAAAAGCAGCAATGTTAATTCAAAGATATCCATGCGTTGCTGGGAAGATAAAAATTTTTAGAGGGGATTGTAAGAAACAAAAAGCTTTAAACATACATAAAGAGGCAGTTTTAGAAGGTATAATATATATTTAGACATTTTAATATTTTTCAGAAACATTAAAATACATTAATCAATCGAAACCTATAAATATGTCTTTAATTTATTCTATTTTAAATATTATTAAAAACTTCAAATCTAAAAATTATTTTGAGGGGATTTAAAAATGTTAGAGGCATGTGAGTCAAAATTGGATGTAATCAAAAACTTCATCCCATCATGGTTTGCTGCGGTGATGGGAACAGGAATTTTAGCAATTGATAGTTTGTTATATTCAAGTTATCTACCAATTTTAAAAAGTGTCTCTGTTGTATTGTTTTACTTTAATATATTGTTATTCTTTATCTTCTTAGTCCCTTGGATTTTAAGATGGATTATGTTCCCTAAAAATGCCTTAGCTGACTTAAAGCATCCAGTTTTAAGTGCATTCTATCCAACCATTGCAGTCAGTTGTTTAGTTTTAGGAGCTGATTTTATAAATATAGGGCAAAATATGTTTTGGGGAAAAGTGTTTTGGTCTCTTGGAGCTATTGGAATGATTTTATTCAGTTTGATAGTTCTGTTTTACATGTTTAAATCAGAGAGTATAAAGTTAGACCACATAAATCCTGGATGGTATATCCCACCGGTTGGTTTAATAGTTATCCCAATAGCTGGAAGTTTAATAATGCCCCATTTAACTGGAATCTGGCATGAATTAACAGTTATTATTAACTACTTTGGATGGGGAGCAGGATTCTTCCTATATTTAGCTTTGTTGGCGGTGGTGATTTATAGATTTATTTTACACCATCCCCTTCCCTCAGCAATGGCTCCAACGGTTTGGATTAATTTGGGTCCAATAGGTGCTGGAATAATTGCTTTAATAAACATGGTTAATAACTCCCCGTTCATAACAGTAAAAGAGCCATTTTATGTATTTTCCTTTATATTCTGGGGCTTTGGTTTGTGGTGGAGCTTAATGGCTATAATAATGACAATATACTATGTTAAAAAATTAAAACTACCCTACGCAATGTCTTGGTGGGCATTCATCTTCCCATTGGGTGCTTATGTTGCCTCATCTCACTTAGTTTATAAAATCTTTGGATTTGAGATAGTTGATTATATTGGATTTGCATTGTATTGGCTTTTATTTTTCTTCTGGGCAATAACTTTAATAAAAACAACATGCAAAGTATATACTGGGGAAGTGTTTAAAGGTCACTAATGGGGTGAAATTATGGAAGAAATTGTTTATAAAAAAATTCTCTATCCAACTGACTTCTCTGAAACTGCAAAATTGGCATTAAACCATGTTAAAGCATTTAAAAATCTTGGGGGAGAGGAGGTTATTTTATTGCATGTTATTGATGAGAAGTATATTAAAAAGAGAGATATTTTATCCCTATTATTAGGAGTTGCTGGATTAAATAAGTCAGTTGAAGAGTTTGAGAGTGAATTAAAAGAGAAACTTGTCAAAGAAGCAAAAAATAAAATGGAAGAAATTAAGAAGGAACTTGAAGATGTCGGATTTAAAGTTAGGGAGATGGTCGTTGTTGGAATTCCTTATAAAGAAATTGTTGAAGTTGCCAAAAATTGTGAGGTAGATATAATAATAATGGGTTCTCATGGAATAACAAACTTAAAAGAAATACTACTTGGTTCAGTTACTGAAAATGTCATTAAAAAGACAGATAAGCCAGTTTTAATTATAAGGAGAAAAGAATAATTAAATAAAATAATTAAATAAATTTTTTTACTTTATCATTTTCAATTTCTACAACCTAAATTTTTTCATATCTTCCAAAATGTTAAGATAATTCATTATTTTCAATTAGTAGAGCTATTTTCATCAATTTCACCTTTAAAGTTTTTAAAGCAGTATAACGCTTATGCGAGAAAATATATAAAGATTACTAAGATATTGTCCAAATATTTGAATTCTTTTTAAAAATATTAAAATGTATCAATTAATCAAAAATTATAAATATTGCCTTTAAAATCTACAATATTTAGTTTTTGTAAAACATTTTGTATTTGGTGAAGGTTATGGTAGTGATAAGGATATTCGGAACGGGCTGTCCAAAATGTAACCAAACATACGAGAACGTTAAAAAGGCAGTTGAAGAGCTTGGCATAGATGCAGAGATTGTTAAAGTTACAGATGTCAATGAGATAGCTGAGTGGGTCTTTGTTACACCGGGAGTAGCATTTGATGATGCAATAGTCTTTGAAGGAAAAATCCCCTCTGTTGAGGAAGTTAAGGAAGAGCTAAAAAGCTACTTGGAGGAGAAACAATGAAAGTGGCAATTATAGCATGCCAAAAAATGGTTGAAATGGGGTGTCCTGGGAAAGAGGCATGCGTATCTTGCTTTAAGGCAATAAATGAGAAGAGTGGAGCTTTTGAAAGATACAAAGATGTTGAGTTAGTTGCATTCACAACCTGTGGGGGTTGTCCTGGAAGGAGATTTCCAATGAGAGTTAAGTTATTAAAAACTGCTGCTGGAGCTGAAGCTATTCATATAGCAAACTGCACATTCTTACAGCCAGAATGCCCATACATAAACTTTGATGAAATCTGCAAGAAGTTGATGGAAGAATTGGGGATTCCAATTGTGTTTGGAACTCATACACTGGTTAAGAAGGGAGAAGTTATTTGCACTTGCGGAGATGACAAAAAATAACTTTTACTTATTTTTATAAATATTTTGATTAATTAACTCAAATTTATAGATTATGGTGGGAAGATGATTATCTGGAACTTAATCTGTCCAAAATGTGGAAAAAGAATGAGATTTAAAGTAGATGTCTGTCCATGTATGGCTTCTGAGGTAGAATTGCCAAATTGCCCAGATTGTGGAGAGAAGATGGTTCATGACTACACATCATTAAAAGGTAGAAGAAGGATTAGGAGGGGATGAATATGGATGTTGTGAGCTTTATAATGAACATTATCAATGTTATGATAAACACGATTATTGACTATTTAAATGTAAATAGAGTTTTAGCCCTACTTTTAGCTTTTTTAATGGCTGGTGGAATTGCCTCAATGATTAATAAAAACTTTATCATAAAATATTTTGGCTCAAACACACCAAAATATATATCATATACAGTAGCCGCAATTAGTGGGACATTATTGGCTGTTTGTTCTTGCACTATACTGCCATTATTTGCCAGTATTTATAAAAGAGGGGCAGGGATAGGACCAGCAACAACATTCTTGTTCTCTGGACCGGCAATTAATGTTTTGGCAATATTTTATTCAGCGGCATTACTTGGTTGGGATATTGGATTTTTAAGGGCTTTTTTTGCAGTAGTTGTTTCAATATTTATTGGTTTAAGTATGGAATTGATTTTTAGAGAACATGAGAAAAAAAGAGCTTTGAGAGTCCCAAAGGCGGATAAGATATCAGATAGACCAATATATCAAACAATAACATTCTTTGCATTACAGTTTATTATGTTGTTGGTAATTACTGCATCACCCAAGTTGTTTCCAACATTATCAATGCCCCTATACGATGGATTTTTGTTAAAGCATCTGCTTTTCATAATATTTGGGATTATATTAGCTATAACAACAAAAATGTGGTTTAAAGATGAAGAAATAAAAAGATGGCTTAAAGAGAGCTTTGTATTATTAAAAATCGTCTTCCCTCTGTTAATTATTGGGGTTGCAATAGCTGGAGCTATTAAGGCAATAATTCCACCAAGTTATATAGCC
The DNA here is from genome assembly GCA_039833665.1 of Methanocaldococcus sp. Lineage (GTDB taxonomy): Archaea > AGJL01 > Methanococci > Methanococcales > Methanocaldococcaceae > Methanocaldococcus. Next base: position 5,586 of record JBDOKN010000165.1, on the reverse strand, counting down.
AATTACGTTGGAGGAAACTCCATAACTGCCAACTTCATCGCCTCATTTATTGGAGCTTTAATGTATTTTGCCACATTGACAGAAGTGCCAATCATAAAGGCGTTAATGGAGCTTGGTATGGGTGTTGGACCGGCAATGGCTTTGTTATTGGCAGGGCCAAGTTTAAGTATTCCTACAGTTTTAACAATCTCAAAAATATTAGGGAAAACAAAAGCAGCAACTTATTTAGGTTTGGTAGTTATATTCTCAACAATATGTGGATATATAGCTGGAATAATCCTTGGATAAGTTTTTAAATCTCTTTTTTAACCTTCTCGTTTAATTCTTTTAATTTGTTGTATAGTTCTTCATACTCCTTAGTTTCTAATCCAAGCTCTTTTAATTGGTTTATTATTGCCTCAAAATGCTCCTCTGTATGATGTAAAGTATGAAGAAGCTTTTTTATCAACTTCTCTCTCTCCATATTTTCACCATTAGTTATTTATACCTAACAATATAAACTAATATTATCCAAAGTATATAAATGTTATTAAATTTTTGAGGGATAGTAATATGCAGATGTGTGAGTTGTGCGGAAAGCTTACAGATAAACTTTACAAGGTAATGATTGAAGGTTCTGAAATGTACGTTTGTAAAGAATGTGCCAAATTTGGCAAAAGTCCAAAAACATATTCAAGATTAGGTAAAAAAACCATAATGGGAAAAGGAACAATAACCACAACTAAACAAGTTAAAAAATCTGTTAAAAGAAGGAGAAGGGATATATTTGACGCCCTACCAATGTTAAGAGAGGATTATGGAGATGTTATTAGAGAAGCAAGAGAAAAAAGAGGTTTATCAATAGAAGAGCTTGCTAAAAAAATTAAAATGAAAGCTTCTACTTTACAGAAATTTGAAAGATATGAGTTAGAGCCAGATGAAAGAGAAATTAAAATATTAGAGAAAGAGTTAAAAATAAGCTTAACTGAAAGTGTTGGGGAAGAAACTTCATATTATGGCGGTGGAGATGAAGATGGCTTTACATTAGGTGATTTCATTAAAATTAAAAAATAATTGTTTATATTTTATTTTTTATCCTTCTTCTCTATAAACTCCCTCAAAACAGAGGTTGCATAATTTCCCTTTTTTAAACAAAACTGCAAAACATAGCCATTATCATCAATCCAATATTTCATATTGTATATCTTCCCAATCATTGCCCTTCTATCTCCAATAAATGAACCAAACTTTCCAATCTTGAAATCTTTTGGACTTAGATTTTCCCTCTCATAAATCTCCCTCTCAATCTCTCCCTGTATTCCAGAGGCAAATCTTGTTTTATAGCCAAACAATGCCCCACTTGGCACACCATCAATTAAAATATCCCCTTCCATTGGCTCAAAACCATACTCAAACCTTCTATTAATTATCTCGTTAAATAGATAAGATTGATATGCATTTATAAACATGCATCTTAAGTATGGTGGAAGAATCATAAACGCCTTTTGATAGCTTCCAGTTTCTATATAAGCTTTAATCATCCTTCTTTCATAAAAAAATACCTTTGGGAATTTTTTATATGCCTCTTTAAAGTTTTCTTCATCCACCAACTCCCTTGCCAACTTTGATTTTTTATCATCATAGGGAAGGGGAGTTCCACAGTAGACATGAAAAGCCCCTTCCCAATCCCTCTCTATAATAAATCTCCCTACAATGTGAGTTATTGGTCTCGTAGTTCCAAATCTTTGGACACCATAATAGTTTAAAAAGTATTTTAGCTTACATAACTTATTTAAAGCTTCTTCCAATTCTTTTCCTTTAATTTCTGGCTCTCTAACTCTTATAGTAAATCTATTCCCCCACAAATCCCCCAATCTTATTTTTCTATTTGTCTTTTGGAAATCTCTCAATGCAATGCCTTTAATCTTAACTTTCATTAAATCTTCTAACTTTACATTAAAACAGCCCACTCTTTGAGTAGTTATAGCATATTTGTCCTTATTGCCAGCAAATCCAAAATGCTTTCTCTGCTTTCCAACTCTATTGGCTATCTCTCTAATGGCATCCAAGGTGGTCCAATTCTTTTTCTCTAATGTAAAGTGTATATAATTTCCCTTCCAATTTTCCTCATCTTTAAATTCTATACTCTTTCCTACTTCTAAAATAATTCCTTCTGGAGTTATCTCTTCAACAATAAAGTCCTCTGGGTATTTCTTAATAATTCCTCCCGTATAGGCATCAGTTAAATATTTAATCATGTTTAATGGCATTTCTTTTAATTTTTCTTTGATTCTACTGTCTCTTAATTTTTTTCTATATCTTTTTAATTTCTCTTTCAAATTTTTTTCACTTTCTTTTTTCCTCCGCTCAATTAAAAAATACATATAAATCACCTACTACAATTAATAAAATAGCTAAACTTATAGTTCTTTTCAAAATATTTTGGAGTATATAAGGTATTAATGAACTCCTTCCATTAGGAAGGAGTTCAAACTTCTTTAATAAATTTTATTCACTTTTGAAAAGAACTATAATTTTTGTGGTGAAATAATGAGACCTAAGAAGGTTTGGAGAGAGTTGTTAGAGATAGCAAAAAATTACTATGATGAGGATAAGATTTTTTATTCAAAAACTAAAAGAGGGGCTTATAAGATAAAAAGCTTTACCAAGGATAAAATAGTTATTGAAAAATTGAGAGGAAAGTTGGATGAAGTTTTAGGGAAAAAGAGGTTTGTTGAAAATTGGGATAAGCTTGTTCATGGTGTTGAGTGGAATTTACCTCCAGCAATAAAGTCCTTTTTAAAATTACATCCAAAAATAGTGGAAAATGAAGATGGAAATCTTGTCTATAAAGAATAACTTTATTCTTTTTTAAAGAGGTGGCTATGTGCTTTATTTACATGTCTTGTGTAGTCCTTTGAGTATCTAAAAATTTTTCCACATCTTGGACACTTAAAGAATGTTTCTCCATCTCTACTTGTTATTTTTATAGCTTTTAATCTCATAAAATCTCACCCCCTATAATCGTTATTTGTTTAGGAGGTGAGTATATAAATGTTAAAAGAGATAATAATTAAAATAATAATAATCACTATAAAAATTTTTCTCTGAAAAATGTGGGGGAGATAATGAGCTTAAAATATATTTTCTATCCAAAATCAGTGGCTGTTATAGGAGCTTCAAGTAAGGAGGGAAAAGTTGGATATGCAATAATGAAAAACTTAATAAACTTTAATGGAAAAATCTATCCCATAAATCCAAAATATGATGAGATTTTAGGATTAAAATGCTATAAATCAGTTTTAGACGTTGAGGATGACATAGATTTAGCGGTTATAGTGGTTCCAAATGTTGCAGTTCCTAAGGTATTGGAAGAGTGCGGAGAAAAGGGAGTTAAAGGGGCTGTAATTATTACAGCTGGCTTTTCTGAGGTAGGAAATTATGAATTGGAAGAAAAAGTTAAGGAGATAGCAAAAAAGTATAATATAAGGGTTATAGGGCCTAATTGCTTGGGGATTATGAACACACACATAAACTTAAATGCCACATTTGCGAAGGTATTTCCTCCAAAAGGAGGGGTCTCAATAATCTCCCAAAGTGGGGCTGTTTTAAATGCCATTTTAGATATAGCTCCATTATTGAATATTGGCTTTTCTAAGGTTGTTAGCATTGGAAATAAGGCAGATATTCAAGAAAGTGATTTATTGGAATATTTTTTAAATGATGAAGACACTAAGATAGTTGTTTTATATATAGAGGGGTTGAAGGATAAAAGATTTCTAAAAGTAGCTAAAAAACTATCTAAGAAAAAGCCAATAATTGCTTTAAAATCTGGAAGAACTGAAATTGGTAAAAAAGCGGCAAAATCTCACACCGGCTCCTTGGCTGGAGAGGATGTTATTTATGAAGCGGCGTTTAAGGAAGCCGGCATAGTTAGAGCTTATACATTTGAGGAATTGGTTGATTTAATTCATTTATTTTCGACACAACCAATAATAAACTCAAATGAAATTGGGATAATAACAAATGCCGGTGGTTTTGGGGTCTTAGCGGCTGATAGTTGTGTTGATTATGACATGAAATTATCTAACTTTGACACATCAACAGTGGAAAAGCTTAAAGAAATTCTACCACCAACTGCCAATGTATCAAATCCATTGGATATTATAGGAGATGCTACACCGGAGAGATATAAAAAGGTTATAGAAGTTTTAGCTGAAGATAGCAACATTAAAGGGCTTTTGGTTATTTTAACTCCACAAGAGATGACAAAGCCATTAGAAGTTGCTAAATCCATCATAGAAGTTAAAAATTCTCATAGAGAATTTAAAAATAAGCCATTAATTACTTCATTTGTTGGAGGGGTCTCAGTTAAAGGAGCTAAAAGTTATTTGAGGAAGAACGGGATTCCATCTTATATAACACCAGAAAATGGTGTTAAAGCCCTTTCCCATTTATACAAATATAGTTTAATGAAAGTTAAGGAGGATTATGATGAATACTTAGAAAATATTAAAGAAGAGTTTTCAAAAATTACGGAAGAAAATAAGGAGATTATTAAAGCGTTATTATCAAATCCAAATGAATACACTGCTAAAAAATTATTATACCTATATGGTTTTCCAGTTCCTAAGGGATATTTAGCTAAAAATGAAGATGAAGCTTTAAAATACTGCAAAAAATTGGGAAGATGTGTAATGAAAATTGTCTCACCACAAATATTGCATAAGACAGAAGCAGGGGGAGTTATAATAAATCCAGAAAATCCAAAAGAGGCATTTAAAAAATTAATTGAAAATGCCAAAAATTATGCTAAAAAGAAAGGAATTGACGATTTAATTATAGAAGGAGTTTTAGTTGAGGAGTTTATTGATGAAGATAAGATAGAAATTATAATAGGAGCTAAGAGAGATGATATCTTTGGCTCTGTTGTGATGGTTGGATTAGGAGGGGTTTTTGTTGAGGTCTTAAAGGATGTGAGCTTTGGCATTTCACCAATAACGAGGGACTTTGCCCATGAGATGTTAAAGGAATTGAAATCATATAAGGTTTTAGAGGGGGTTAGAGGAAGACCCAAGAGAGATATTAACTTTATTGTCGATTGCTTAATAAAGATTGGAGTATTTATGGACATCCATAAAGATATTAAAGAAATGGACTTAAACCCTGTCTTTGTCTTTAATGATGGAAAAGGAGGATGTATCGGTGATGCAAGAATAATAACAACATAGAACAAAAAAGTAAGAAAAAATAAAGAGCTAACCGGTCCCAAGTGGGTTCCCGGTTAGCATCCACTACTACCTTTTATTTTAATATATTTCCCAAATATTGACCTCTTTAATGAGATATTGACCTCATCAAGCCACTGGTCTGCTATTGGGTCAATATAAATTTTAAATTCGTTATCATAAATTAATTTATCATTTTCATTTGGTTGAGTTATTGCAATTCCAAACTTAGGACCTCCTCAAGCGAATCCTTCAAAGTATATAACTACTTTATCCTGATTAGCTTTCTTTAACCTATCTAAGATGAATTTCTTAGCTTCATCAGATATAACAACCTTCTTCATTTATATCACCGCATATCATTACCTAAGTCCTTTAT
>JBDOKN010000164.1:0-7852 GCA_039833665.1 Methanocaldococcus sp. | reverse complement strand
GTAAATCTTCCCTTTTCAAAGTATTCATTAATCCATCTTAAACAATAAATGTAAGCTTCCCCTCTGTCTTCAAATACCTCAAAGATTTTGTGGGAGGCAGAAATCCAAGTATAAAACTGTTCCCCTCTCATACTAACCACCAAAAAAAGAATAAAATAGTTTAGCCCTTATACTTCTTATATGACTCTTTAAGCATCTCTATTACTGGCAATTTTTCTCCAGCTAAGAAATCTAAAGTAGCTCCTCCACCAGTGCTAACATGGTCAATTTTATCGGCAAAACCAAACAACTCAGCAGCAGCAGATAAATGACCTCCGCCAATAACTGAAAAGCCCTTTGAGTTTGCTATCGCCTTCAATAGTTCTTCAGTTCCTTTTGCAAATGCCTCTTTTTCAAACACTCCTGCTGGACCGTTAGCAACAATAGTGCTTGCCTCATTTATAATTTCACTGTAAAGCTCAATAGTTTTTTCTCCAATATCATTAATTAAATGCTCTACCTTTTTATCTTTATTTAAATCAGCTTCAACTCTCTCTTCATTAATATTTAAAGCAACATCAACAGGAACAACAATTTTATCCTCAAATTTATCTAACAACTTCTTAGCAATCTCTACCTGGCTTTTTAAACCAAGATTTTCTATAACTTCCTCATTAACCCCCAAATCATACCCCATAGCTACAAGGAATATGTTGGCAACAATTCCAGATGTTAAAACTTTATCTGCCGTTCCGTTTTCTAAAACATTCTTCATAACCCTTATTGAATCATCTGCCTTAGCTCCTCCCAAAACATAAACACAAGGTCTTTCTGGGTTTTCTAAAACTTTTGATAAGATTCCAACCTCTCTCTCCATCAATCTTCCAGCAATCATTGGCATATAATGGGAGAAACCAACTAAAGATGGCTGAGCCCTGTGTGCGGCTGCAAAGGCATCATTAACAAAATAATCAAATAATGGAGCCAATCTTTTAATTAAATTTGTCTCTGCCTGTTTTTTTGGGGTAATTCCTTCCCATTTTTTCCAATCACTTAAAACCTCCTCAGAATAAAATCTAACGTTCTCTAATAGAATTACATCTCCACTTTTCATATTGGTTATTTCCTCTCTCGCCGTTGAGCCAATAACTTCATCAACATATTTAACCTCTCTACCAATAACATCCGATAAAACCCTTGCATGATTTTTTAAGTTTGTAAAGTCCTTTTTTCCTGGTCTGCTTTGATGAGCTAATATGACAACCTTGGCATTTTTGTTTATAAGCTCTGTAATGGTTGTTTTAATTTCTCTAATCCTCTTGTTATCTAAAATCTCTCCCGTATTTGGGTCTATTGGACAGTTTATATCTACCCTCAAAACTACCTTTTTATCTTCAAAATTGAAGTCATCCAATGTTAAAAACACAATCATCCCCCTTTAAAATTTATTTGTTATTTTTTATGTTTTTTATTTTAATGAATTACTTATATTCTTGGTTTTTAAGATTTTTGCAAAACTGATAAATATAAAGAAATCTTAAATACTATTTAAATTAACTTTACTTTTTGGGATAAATATGGCAAAGATGTTTTACAACTACTTTAATAGGTTGGTTAAATATGCCACACATTTTGATATATTGAATAATATGGTTGTAGATGCTGAAAACAATAAACTACATATAAAAAAATCATTAAAAAATGTTATTGTTGCCGACTCCATGTTTATAGATACCGCCTACCTTCTAAATATAAAAGAGATGATTAAAAGCATTAAGGGAGTTTTTTGGGCAGATGTTGTATTAAAAAACTATCCAATATACGATAAATACTTAAAAGGGAAAATTGTTAATGTTGGGAGTGATGGAAGGATAAACTATAACGAAATATTAAATATAAACCCTGACTTAGCTGTCCTTATAGATTGGAATATTTTTAATCCACTGGGAAAGTGGTTAAAAAACAATAACATTGACTATGTAAAGACAGGAAACTATAAAGAGCCAAATTTTTTGGGAAAAATTGAGTGGATAAAGTTTTATGCCACCCTATACAACAAATATAAAAAAGCTGAAAAAATATTTAATGAAATAGTTGAAAAAAAGAGAAAAATATTAAACACTCTAAAAAATGTTAAATATAAGCCAGTTGTTGCATTTTTTGGTTATCACAAAAATTTTTATGTTTATGGAAACTCCCATTATATTCCAAACCTAATTAAAGAGCTAAAAGGAAATTACTTATTTGAATATGTTGAAGGAGTTAATTATCAATTTATTGATAGGAAATTATTTATTAATAAGGCAAAATATGCTGATGTTTGTATATTGGATAGTATGGGGGAAAATGTTGATATAAAAACACTATTAAAAGAAAATCCAGAGTTTTTAAAATTCAATGCCTATAAAAAAGGTAGGTTTTACATCACTTCCGAGGATTATCTAAAATACGAAACATTAAAATCAGCTGAAATATTGGAAGAGTATTTAAAAATTATCCATCCAAAAATCAAAAAAGATGATGATTTAAAATACTTTATAAAAGTTAATTAGGTGATTCCTATGTTAATAAGACCAAGAAGATTAAGAAAAAATCAAAAAATTAGGGATTTAGTTAGAGAAACAACTTTAACAAAAAATGATTTAATTATGCCAATCTTTGTAGATGAAAATCTAAAAGGAAATGAAAAAAAGGAAATTAGCTCAATGCCAAACCAATATAGGTTTAGTATAGATGGAGCTATTGAAGAAGCTAAAAAAATAGCGGATTTAAAAATTCCAGCGGTTATATTATTTGGTATTCCAAAGTATAAAGATGAAGTAGCGAGCTCTGCCTACGATAAAAATGGAGTTGTTCAAAGGACTATAAGGGGAATTAAAGAAGAGTTGGGGGATGAACTTTTAGTTATAGCCGATTGCTGTTTATGCGAATACACAAGCCACGGACATTGTGGAATTGTTAAAGATGGAAAGATTTTAAATGATGCCACTCTCCCCATATTGGCAAAGATTGCCCTATCTTATGCCGAGGCAGGGGTTGATATTGTAGCTCCTTCAGACATGATGGATGGGAGGGTTAAAGTTATAAGAGAGGTTTTAGAAGAAAACGGCTATGATGATGTTGCTATAATGAGCTACTCTGCCAAATATGCATCTTCTTTTTATGGACCTTTTAGGGAAGCGGCTGAAAGTGCTCCAAAGTTTGGAGATAGGAAGAGCTATCAGATGGATATAGGAAATGCAAGAGAGGCAATGAAAGAGATTGCCTTAGATATAGAGGAGGGAGCTGATTTAATTTTAATTAAGCCAGCTCTGCCATATTTAGATATAATAAGGATGGCTAAGGACAGGTTTGATGTGCCTATTGGTGGGTATTGTGTTAGTGGAGAGTATGCGATGGTTGAGGCAGCAGCAAGAAATGGATGGTTAGATAGGGAAAAGGTTATTTATGAAATATTGTTAAGTATAAAAAGAGCTGGAGCTGATTTTATCATTACCTATTGGGCTAAGGAGGTTGCTGAAATAGGACTTTTACAGAAGTAAATTTTTAAAGGAAATTTATGCCTTTGGACATCTAAATACCAAAATTATTAAAACCTACAAACTGTAAGTCCTATTAAAAGTTATTGTAGGGAGGATTATGAACATCTTAAAGAATTTTTCAGTTCCTAATTTATGTGATGCTGGGGCTAAGCCATTAAAAGGTATTAAACCAATTTTAGAGAATCAAAAAATTGTTTATGGTGAGGCAATAACAGTAAAAACAAATTATGATGATTGGGGAACAGTAGTTAAGAGCATAAGCTTAGCTAAAAACAAATTTATTGTGGTTGAAATTGTTGGAGAAAAAAAATATGAGACAGCTGTTTGGGGGGGCTTGGCTTCTCTAAATGCCAAACTAAAAGGAGTTAAGGGGATTGTTATAGATGGGTGTGTTAGGGATGTTGAGGATATAAAATCCTTAAAATTTCCAGTTTTTGCAAAAAATTTCTGTCCAAATGCAGGAAAACCTTTAAATCTTGGAGAGATAAATGTAGCAGTGAATTGTTGTGATGTTATAATTAAACCGGGAGATATTATCGTGGGAGATTGCAATGGAGTGGCTGTTATAAAAAAAGAATCTCTTCAAGAAGTTATAGAGAACGCCAAAAATATAAAGAAGAAAGAAAGAAAAATTAAAGAAAGAATTTTAAAAGGTCAAGATTTAAGAGATATTTTAAATTTTGAATAATAAAAAATTATTTTGGGTGATAGATATTGAGAGTTCCGCGTAGTTTGAAATCAATTTTAAATACAATAAATGGAGAATCTGGGACGAGATATATAGTTAGAGGTCTTATTGATGGTTCTTTATCAGCTCTTGGGGTTGTTATTGGAGCGAGTGGTTCAGCTGATGCATCTGTTATTATAGCCGCTGGACTTGGTGGAGGGATAGCTAACGGCTTATCAAATATTCTTGGAGCATTTACAGCTGAAAAAGCGTCATTAGAGAGGGAAAGGATTCAAAAGGAGAAGAGTTTATTAAAAAAGAATGGTTATTTAAAGAAGTCAATAATTTACAAAAAAGCAATTAGAGAAACGATGATTTGCGGGCTTATAGATGGAGTATCAACTACTCTTGGCTCATCACTTCCAGTAATCCCCTTCTTTTTATTTGATGTAAAAACGGCTTTATATGTTGCCATAGGCATAACCATATTGATATTATTCATATTGGGAGTGTTTATAGGAAAGATTTCTAAGGAGAATGTTATAATCTCCGGGATAAAAATGGTTTTAGGGGCTTTAATTGTGGCAGTTTTATGTTTTATGGTAGAGAAGATATTTTAAATGTGAGAATATGAAGGCAAGAGAATTATTTAAAAAATTAAAAGAAGAGATTAAAAATTTTAGTATATATGATATAATGATGGTTAGAAGCTTTATTGAGAAAGATGCCAAATATCTCCCACCGCAATATAAGAAACATTATGTTGAGGCGATGATGAGGTATTTTATTGAGACCTTCAACGAAATTAAAAAAAAGAGCGTTGATGAAATTCAAGATGAAGATATTGACGAAGAAAAATTAAATAAAATGCTTGAAAGAATTGAAAGGTTTAGGAAGTATTATACACAAGATGAGGATAAATTTATAAATCTCTCAAAAATTATCTGTCCGTATTTAGCTTTTATTGCTAAAAAACCATTACATCCAACTTATTTAACCTTCCCTGGAAATGTAAAAATTATTAAAAGAGGAGATAACTATTATTGCCCAGTTAAAAATAAACAGCTTAATGAATACTCTCTCTGCGAGTTTTGTGTTTGTGAGAGTATTGACAAGATAAAAAATAATTAAGAAAATTAAGAATAAGTAAAAATATTAAAATTATTATTGATGAGATTCTTTAATCTCTTCAATCTTCTTTTTTAAATAATTTATTGCCTCTTCCTTAGTAATCTCTATCCAGATGCCAGACATCTCAATATATATTCTCCTACCTTCTGGAAGAGATTTAAGAAAGTTAATTGTTTCCTCAATTTCCTTACTCATTTTGCTCTTCATTTTCCTCCTCTTCTACTTCTTCTTCACCAGATTTTTGAACTTCTGCAATTAAGTCCTCTATTTTTGCATACAATTCAGCAATTGCCTGCTCCAAGACCAATCTAAATGCTAATAGCTTTTTAATTTCATCTTCAATGTATTTTAATGCTTCATCATACTCTAACTCAGCTGAAATATTTTGCCCAACTGAAACAACAACTTTGTCCATCTTTTCAACTTTCATCTCTACCTGTGCTATGCTTCCAACAGGAACTAAGACAGTTTTACCCTCCCCCAATGTTTTTAGACCTTTTAATGTTGCCAATGACTGTCTCAATGTAGTTATTGTTGCATCTAATTTCCCAATCTCAGCTCTTAATCCTTCAATTTGAGCTATGTATGCTCTAACTGCTTCATTTATATCCACAACTGCATTTTCGTTTGTCATTTTAACCCCTCCATTTTTTATTTATAATAATATTGTATGTCCAATTATTAGAACTTTTATTCACATTTATATTATTACTTAGAAGTTCTATAAATACTTTTTGGTTTTGTTTATATTTATGACATAATTATAAACATAAAAAAAGATAAAAAACAAAGTAGTTAATAGAAAAGACCAAAATATTCAAAAATACGGTGAGGAAATGAGGGCCATAATAATAGGAAGTGGAGCAGCTGGTTTAACAACCGCCTCAACAATTAGGAAATACAACAAAGAGATGGAAATAGTAGTAATAACCAAAGAGAAGGAGATAGCTTATTCCCCATGTGCAATTCCTTATGTGATTGAGGGAGCGATAAAGAGCTTTGATGACATTGTCATGCACACACCGGAGGATTATAAAAGAGATAGAAACATCGATATATTAACTGAAACTACCGTTATAGATGTTGATTCAAAAAATAACAAAATAAAATGCCTTGATAAAGATGGAAATGAATTTGAGATGGATTATGATTATTTAGTTTTAGCAACTGGAGCAGAGCCATTTATCCCACCAATTGAAGGAAAAGATTTGAAAGGCGTATTTAAAGTCAGAACTATTGAGGATGGTAGGGCAATATTAAAATACATTGAAGAAAATAAATGTAAAAAGGTAGCTGTTGTTGGAGCTGGAGCTATTGGCTTAGAGATGGCTTATGGTTTAAAATGCAGAGGTTTAGATGTCTTAGTTGTTGAAATGGCTCCTCAAGTATTGCCGAGATTCTTAGACCCGGATATGGCTGAAATAGTTCAAAAATATTTAGAAAAAGAAGGAATTAAGATTATTTTATCAAAACCATTGGAAAAGATTGTTGGAGATGAGAAGGTTGAAGCAATTTATGTTGATAAAAATTTATATGATGTTGATATGGTCATCTTAGCCACTGGTGTTAGACCAAACATTGAGCTGGCTAAAAAAGCTGGCTGTAAGATTGGGAGATTTGCTATTGAAGTGAATGAGAAGATGCAAACCTCTATACCAAATATTTATGCAGTTGGAGATTGTGTTGAGGTTGTTGATTTTATAACTGGGGAAAAAACATTATCACCATTTGGAACAACTGCTGTAAGGCAAGGGAAAGTTGCAGGTAAAAATATAGCTGGAATTGAAGCAAGGTTTTATCCTGTCTTAAACTCTGCTGTTAGCAAAATAGGAGAGTTAGAAATTGGAGGGACTGGTTTAACTGCATTCTCAGCCAATTTAAAAAGAATTCCAATAGTTATTGGTAGGGCTAAGGCATTAACGAGGGCAAGATACTATCCAGGAGGAAAAGAGATTGAAATAAAGATGATATTCAATGAAGAAGGCAAAGTAGTTGGATGCCAAATCGTTGGTGGAGAGAGAGTAGCTGAAAGAATAGATGCCATGTCAATAGCAATATTTAAAGGAGTTACAGCAGAGGAGCTTGCAAATATGGAGTTCTGCTATGCTCCACCAGTTTCTATGGTAAATGAACCGTTATCATTAGCGGCTGAAGATGCTTTGAAGAAGTTGAATAATAGATAATTGGTGGATTTTATGAAAAGAATCTTAATTTTCTTTATATTATTTTTATTATTTTGTGGTAGTTTAAAAGCACATTTAATATTTTATGATAAGGATGTTTCTCAATTGAAGTCATTGGGATTTATTGGAGATTATAATGGCAAATACTGGCTAATATCTGATAAGTGTAAGCTAATTAAGTATAACGAAATTCCCATTTTAATTGTGCCGTCTAAGCCATTAAATAATATTGAAATAATCAAATGGGACAAATGTAGGGAGTCATGGCTAATTATAACAAATAATGAGGGCATATCGAACATTAGCAGTGATATATCTCTTAAAGGATAAAAAACTTATTCATTTTGGGA
>JBDOKN010000163.1:0-2119 GCA_039833665.1 Methanocaldococcus sp. | reverse complement strand
CTAAATTTTAATCTAAAAATTAAATGTATATTTATTTTGGTGGAAATATGAAAGATAATAAACCATCTACTTTAAAAATTTTTACTTCTTTTTTAAAATTGGGGATGGTAGCGTTTGGAGGACCAATAGCGATTGCATATGTTAGAGAGATGGTGGTGGATGAGAAAAAATGGATGGATGAAAAAACCTTTAATAATGGAGTTGCCTTAGCCCAAATAATTCCTGGAGCTTCTGTAATGCAGGTAGCGGCTTATGTGGGATTTTATCTTAGAGGGGTTATAGGAGCTTTGTCTGCTTTTATGGCTTATGCATTGCCAGCATTTTTAATGATGCTATTTTTGACAATAATATATATTCACGCCAAATCCATACCAAAAACTGTCTCAATATTTGAAGCACTTAGGATTATCGTGGTCTCGTTAGCTGCAAATGGGACATTGAATTTTGGTAAAAAAAGCATTAGAACATTGGCTGATTTAATATTGGTTTCAATAGCGGCACTTTTGTTTATTTTAAAATTTAGCCCATTCATAGTTATTTTTGTATCAATAATTATTGGCTTAATCCTGTATAGGGAAAAGATTATAAAATCACAATTAAAAATAAACATCCCAAAAGAAAAATTGAGAATATATAAATATGTGGGTTATATAATATTGGGCGTTATTCTCTTTAATTCTCTCCTATATATAATTAGCCCAAAGTTGTTTTTACTATCGACACTTATGATGAAAGTTGATGTTTTTGCTTTTGGTGGAGGATATGGTTCAGTTCCATTTATGTTGCATGAAGTTGTGGATAAATATAAGCTAATGGATGCAAAAACATTTATGGATGGTATTGCATTAGGGCAGATAACTCCTGGACCAATAGTAATAACAGCGACATTTGTAGGATATCTTGTTGGGGGTTTTATTGGAAGTATTGTCGCTACAATAAGCGTTTTTACACCATCATTTATAATATTGCTATCCTCAATCCCAATATTTGACAGTTTAAAGCACAATCCTATTTTTAAAAATATATTACATGTAATATTGGTCTCATTCGTTGGTTTGCTGGTGGCGGTAACTATAAGATTCACACTTTTAGTTGATTGGTCAATACCTGCATTAATAATATTTATAGTATCATTCTTATTATTGTATAGGAAGTATAACATGCTATTAGTTGTATTACTAAGCTTAATTTTGGGGTATCTAATGTTATAAATCTTTTTGTGGTGAAAAAATGATTTTTAATAACTATGAAGAGTTTTGCAAAAAAATGGATGAACTTATAAAAAAATACAAGGGAAAATTTGGATGCATTGTAACATTTGATGGATTTGTTAGGGAATATGATTTAAAAAATGGGGAAAAAATCCCCTCAAAAGGTATGAATATAGATGAAGATATTTTAAAAAAATTGGAGTTAATTATAGAAGATGCAAAAAATAAGTTTGAGGTTGTTGATATCTTGTTTTATCATAATACTGGATTTTTAAATATTGGGGAGAGGATTGCCTCAATAGCTGTTTTTGCAAAGCATAGAAAAGAGGGTTTTGAAGCATTAGAATTTGTAATAAGCGAGATGAAAAAGTATCATTGATTTAAATTATAAGATTTTTATCTCAAACTGACAAAAATCGTCCCCCAAACCAGCACAATGAGTTTCTTTCACTCTAACTTTTTTGTTCAATATTTTTTCTAAGCATCCGGCAATAAATCCGCCTTCAAACCAACACAACGTTTCTCCAACCTCAGGAAGTCCAGAACAAGATATACATTCATAAACCCTAATTTGTAATGGCTCTTTATTTACTATTTCAACCCTTCCAATTTTATATTCTTCACAAAACCTAACCACATCCTCAACAGTTTTTGGATTTACTGCATGTCCAAGCTCTCTTCCGCAATCGTAAATTACCCCATGAGCTCCTCTTCCCAAGTATCTTTCTAAGTCCATAAACCTTACTAATCTGAATAAAGTAATGTCAATCTCTCTTCCTAATTTAGTCCTATTTTGATTAGATAATTCCTTGATACTAAATTTTAATGCCATTTTATCACCATTTTTAGTTATTCAAACAATTTATTAGAACTTCTCCTAATTATTCCATCAGCAGCATGCTTTCCAA
>JBDOKN010000162.1:0-2378 GCA_039833665.1 Methanocaldococcus sp. | reverse complement strand
TTTTGTTGTTATCATTAATATTATTTAATAAGTTTGGATTTAACCTATATTTTAAAGCTCTCTTTTTTAACTCATTTTTTATAATTTTGTTTTTTTCAAATATTTTCTCCTTTTCGTCATCTTTAACTCCCAAATGTTTTAAAAAATTGTCTCTAACAAATTCGTTATCTAAAAAATTATGAACCATTGTTCCAAACACTTTTCCTTTAAAAGCTCCTGAAATAATTTCTTTTTCATTCCCAAGTTTATAATTTAATTTTTTAACTTTTGAAACTGTCAGTATTTTTGTATCTTTATCAACTATCTTAATATCTCCATATGTATGGCAGTGAAATCCCTCCCCTTCTCCTTCTCCAAATATGGATTTTTTTAATTCAAATTCAACCCTATCAGTGCAAACTAATGGATAAAATTCAACATCTAATAAACCTAATCCCTCTCTAATTATTGGAACACTGCTTTTCCTTCCAATGTCTATTTTTTTTGATAGTATTTGGAAGCCACTACATATTCCAATAATATATCCATCAAAGTTAATTATCTCGTTGTTTAATTCATTATTTAGTGACTTGCTTTCAATTAAACTTCCCCCCGGTATTATCAAAGCATCCAAATCTCTAACTTCTTTGTAGTTTTTTTCGTCTATAATCTTTGTTGGTAAATTGCCGAAATCTTCAAATAATGGTAAAGACCCTTTAATATCTAAAATACCAATTTCCATAATTCCACCAGCCATAAAAATTTCAAATTGTGGTATAAATGAACTTAAAAGACAGAGAATTAAAAAAAGTAATAGAGGTATTGAGCTTAATATTTACATTTGAGATAATTGTCTCATTCATTCTCTCAACATATAAACCTCCATATCAAGATTTATTAATAAAGTTGGATTACATCTCAATAATGTTTTTTACATTTGAGTTTATATATAATTTCTATTATGAAAAAAATAAGGCAAAATTTTTTAAAGACATTTATAATATTGTTGATGCCATTGTTGTTATTGCCTTTTTGTTGTATTCTTTGGAAATATTTTATTCAAAGGCATTTTTAGGGCTGAGAGTTATAAACTTACTAAGGATTTTAGTTTTACTTAGAATAATTAAGCTAAGAAAGTCAGATGAAAATCCTGCATTAATAAATTTTTTAACATTGCTAACTATTTGCTTTATTTCATCCTGCTTAATATGGGTTGCGGAATCAGATGTAAATCCAGCAATAAATAATTTCTTTGATGCCTTCTATTTCACAACAATATCAATAACAACAGTTGGTTATGGAGATATAACACCAAAAACAGATGCTGGGAAGTTGATAATAATATTCTCAGTCCTCTTCTTTATATCTGGTTTAATAACTTCTTTACAAAAAGCATTAAAGGGAGATTAAATGGAAACTTATGAGAAGATAGAACTTGGCATTATTGTTATAATCTTCCTCATCTTATCTGAAGCCATAATATTAATGACTGTTGAAGGTTGGGATTTTTTCACAGCCTTTTATGCTTCGGTAGTAACAATCTCAACAGTTGGTTATGGGGATTATACACCAAAAACATTTATTGGGAAGCTTTCAATCATAATCTACATATTTGCAGGTGTTGGAGCAGTTGCATATACCTTAGGTAACATAGCAAGTTTTTTTATTGAAGGACATTTTAAAAAATACTTCAGGTTGAGAAGAATGATGGATAAAATCAAAAAATTGAATAACCACTATATAATCTGTGGTTATGGGAGATTGGGGAAAGTAATTGCTGAAGAATTTAAGAAATGTAATATTCCATTTGTTATAATTGATTCAAATGAAAAAATTTTAGAAGAAGCTCTTGAAAAAGACCCAAATCTCGTATGTATTGTTGGTGATGCCACATCAGACGATGTTTTAAAAAAAGCAAAGATAGAAAAAGCTAAAGGATTAATTTCAGTTGTTGCTTCAGATGCTGAAAATGTTTTCATAACCTTATCTGCAAAAAAATTAAACCCTAACATATATGTCGTAGCAAAAGCAGAAAAACCATCAACATTGGATAAATTAATAAAGGCAGGAGCCGATAGGGCTGTCTGCCCTTACATAGTTGGAGGTATGGAAATTGCAAGAATTGCTATAAATCCAGATGTTGTTGAATTCATCCATTCTTTAGTAGCTACGGAAGAGGATATGGAAGTTAGAAGATACATTGTAAAAAATAAAGAACTTGACAATAAACTTTTAAAGGATTCGGGTATTAGGGAGAAAACAGGAGCTACAATTTTAGCAATTAAAAAAGGAAATAAGACAATAACCTCTCCTCCTCCTGACACGGTAATCAATGTTGGAGACATTATATATGCATTTGGAACAAAAGAACAACTTGAAAAGTTAAAAAAATACGTTGA
>JBDOKN010000161.1:0-2171 GCA_039833665.1 Methanocaldococcus sp. | reverse complement strand
AAATTAATTTAGAATCTTGAAATTCTTTGTAATAACATACTTTCAACCTTAATTGGATATATAATCCTTGCCAACTTAACAGCAGATTTTAACCTCTCTTCAGAATCAGAATATATGGTGTATAAAACATCTCCCTTTTCAACTTTATTACCCACTTTTACATTTAGATAGACACCAGCTTTTTTATCATTTGGAGCTCCGGCTTCTTTGGCAATTCTTGTAATTCCAAAATTAGATATTTTTGTAACATATCCATCAATTGGTGAGTGAATGTCAGCTTTATATTTTCCGACCTCAATCTCATCTGAGCTAACTTCCTTCCCTCCCTGAGCTATAATAATTTCCATAAATTTGTCATGTGCTTTCCCTCTTGCTAATAAATCTTCAGCTAACTCTTTACCCTCGCCAGCAGGAGCTACACCACCCATCTCTAATAGAATTCCAGCTAATGAAATGGATTTCTCAACTAAACTTGTTGGAGCTTGCTTATAATCTTCTAAAGCTAATAATGCCTCTTTTGCCTCCAAAGCTGGGCCTATTGCTCTACCAATTGGCTGTCCTCCATAGGTGATAGCACATTCAGTAGTTATTTTTAATCTATCACTTAACTCAATAAATTTCCTTGCTAAATTTGATGCCTCTTTTATAGATTTAACTTTTGCTCCATATCCAGTTGGAATATCAATCAACAGCTTGTTAATTCCCATAGCCAATTTTTTTGCCATAACACTTGATAGTAATAATGGCTCTGGGTCTATGCCAAGAGGTCTTTCAACATTTATTGTTATATCATCGGCAGGAGCTAAATCCAAAGCTCCACCCCATACCATACATCCATTAGTTTCTTTAACAACCCTTTTTATCTCTTCAACGGTTAAATCTACCCTTGTTAAAACTTCAACTACATCCGCTGTTCCCGCCGCTGAAGTTATTGCCCTTGATGAGGTTTTTGGTATCTTCAAACCAGCAGAGGCAACTATTGGGACTGTTAATAAAGCGTATTTGTTTCCTGGAACTCCCCCAATCGAATGCACATCAAATATATGCCCCTCCCAACTAACCATTTCCCCCGTTTCAGCCATTCTAATGGTCATTGCTTCAATCTCATCCATGTCCATTCCGTTGATATATAAAGATGTGACGAAGGCAGATATCTCAATATTCGTCAGCTTTCCACTTACCATCTCATCTATAATTTCAAAAATTTCCTCTTTTTTTAATTTATTTCCATCCATCTTTTTCTTTATGTATGGGAGAGATTTTGGTTTTTCAGCGTGTTTTATTGTAACGATATCTCCTTCCTTAACTCCTAACTCTTTAACTACTTTCTGCGGAAGTCCTATTTCCCCCCTGTTTATCAATGTGGTTGAAGAGTGCAATATTCCTATAACCTCTTTACCTTTAAATTCCACAACCACCCTATCTTGAGGGAAATACTGAGAGCTTTTTAAATCTTCGGAGTTAATTAAAACCAAGTTTTCCAAGTCAATGTCTAAAACCCTAACCCTTAGAAATAGCATTTAAATCACCACTCCCCCATTATTTGTCAATAATTTAATTTTTATATCTCAACTTTATATAGTTTCTTAGTATCATTTTTTTGGTGAAAACATGAAGCTAATAAAAAAATTAATGCCTTTAAAAAATGCTGAAAAAATTGTTTATAGACAGTTATCAAAGTATTTAGATGAGAATAAAAAAGTTAAAGAAGTTGGTATTATTGATGCTTTAAACAGGATATCTGCTGAAGATATTAAAGCTCCAATAGATTTACCCTATTTTAATAAGGCGGCGATGGATGGCTATGCCGTTATAGCTGAAGATACCTTTGGAGCTTCTGAAACAAACCCAATAATATTAAATCTTGTTGATGAGGATGAGATAACTTATGGAGAGGCAAAGAAAATATTCACTGGAGAAAAATTGCCAAAAAATGCCAGTGCTGTTGTTATGAAAGAGTTTTGCAGTGAAGTTGATGATTTTGTTGAGATTTATAGAGGAGTTCATCCAAACGAAAATGTCTCAAGGATTGGAGAGGATGTTAAAAAGGGGGACATAGTTTTAAAAAAGGGAGAGGTTGTTAATCCTTATCATCTAAATATGCTCGCATCTTTGGGAATTAAAAAAATTAATGTTTATGATTTAAGTTTTGGGATAATATCTACAGGAGA
>JBDOKN010000160.1:0-3226 GCA_039833665.1 Methanocaldococcus sp. | reverse complement strand
ATGCTTGATAAATTAGGAGAAAACTTAAACAAGGCATTAAATAAACTAAAAATTGCTACATTTGTTGATAAAAAATTAATAAAAGAAGTTATAAAAGATATTCAAAGGGCTTTGATACAGGCAGATGTTAATGTTAAATTAGTTTTAAAGATGAGCAAAGAGATAGAAAGGAGGGCTTTAGAGGAAAAGACACCAAAGGGTTTATCTAAGAAAGAGCATATAATAAAAATTGTTTATGAAGAATTAGTTAAGTTGTTGGGTGAAGAAGCAAAAAAATTGGAGTTAAATCCAAAAAAACAAAATGTTATATTGTTAGTTGGTATTCAAGGTTCTGGAAAGACAACAACAGCGGCAAAGTTGGCAAGGTATATACAAAAAAGAGGATTAAAACCTGCTTTAATTGCCGCTGATACATATAGGCCAGCGGCTTATGAGCAGTTAAAGCAGTTAGCTGAAAAAATCCACGTGCCAATTTATGGAGATGAGACAAGAACAAAATCACCAGTAGA
Organism: Methanocaldococcus sp.; assembly: GCA_039833665.1. GTDB lineage: Archaea > AGJL01 > Methanococci > Methanococcales > Methanocaldococcaceae > Methanocaldococcus. Next base: position 2,717 of record JBDOKN010000160.1, on the reverse strand, counting down.
TATTGTCAAAGAGGGAATGGAGAAATTTAAAAAGGCAGATGTTTTAATTATAGATACTGCTGGAAGACATAAAGAAGAAAAAGGTTTATTAGAGGAAATGAAGCAAATTAAAGAGATAGCAAATCCTGACGAGATTATTTTAGTTATAGATGGGACTATTGGACAACAGGCAGGAGTTCAAGCCAAAGCGTTTAAAGAGGCGGTTGGGGAGATTGGAAGTATAATAGTAACTAAGTTAGATGGTTCTGCTAAGGGAGGGGGAGCTTTAAGTGCAGTTGCTGAGACAAAAGCACCTATAAAGTTTATTGGAATTGGGGAGGGAATTGATGATTTAGAGCCATTCGACCCTAAAAAGTTCATATCCAGATTGTTGGGAATGGGGGATTTAGAGAGTTTATTAGAAAAAGCTGAAGATATGGTTGATGAAAAGACAGAAGAGAGTATAGATGCTATAATGAAAGGAAAATTTACTTTAAATGAGTTGATGACGCAATTAGAGGCAATTGAAAATATGGGTTCAATGAAAAAAATCCTTAGTATGATTCCTGGACTTGGTGGAGGAATGCCTAAAGAGCTTTCCCATTTAACTGAGGCAAAGATAAAGAAATATAAAGTAATTATAAGCTCAATGACTAAGGAAGAGAGAGAAAATCCAAAGATTATCAAGGCATCAAGAATTAGGAGGATTGCAAGAGGTTCAGGAACAACAGAAAATGAAGTTAGGGAGGTTTTAAGATACTATGAAACAACAAAAAATGCCATAGATAAGTTAAGAAAAGGCAAAATGCTGAGAATTGGGGGTCCATTAGGGCAAATATTGAGGCAGTTAATGTATAAAGATATTTAAGGAGTCAATTTCTTTTTTTATTTTTCTATTTGTCGTGTCACATATAATTTATTTTTAATACTTTAAAACTCTAAAATTTTTATATCTCTTTTTATATAGTTTAGAGATTAAGCTAAAAATTTATAAGAGGTTATGATTATGAAAACAATCAAAGAAATTAATGAAAAAATAAAAAAAGGAGAGGCAGTAGTTGTAACAGCGGAAGAAATGATAAAAATCGTTGAAGAGGAAGGGGCTAAAAAAGCGGCTGATTATGTTGATGTTGTTACAACTGGAACATTTGGAGCTATGTGCTCATCTGGAGTATTTATAAACTTTGGACATTCAGACCCACCAATAAAGATGCTAAAAATATATTTAAACAATGTTGAGGCGTATGGAGGTTTAGCGGCTGTTGATGCCTACATAGGAGCGGCACAACCAAACGAAGACCCTGACATAGATATAGATTACGGAGGAGCTCATGTTATAGAGGATTTAGTTAGAGGAAAGGAAGTTGAGCTTTATGCTGAGGGATATACAACTGACTGTTATCCAAGAAAGGATGTTAATGTTAAGATAACATTGGATGATGTTAATCAGGCGATTATGGTTAATCCAAGGAATTGTTATCAAACCTATCCAGCGGCAACAAACAGCAGGGATGAAAAGATATACACATACATGGGTATTTTGCTTCCAGAATATAACAATGTGCATTACTCAGGGGCTGGGCAACTAAATCCATTACAAAACGATTACAACCCGGAAACAAAATCATTTAATACAATAGGTATTGGGACAAAGATTTTCTTAGGAGGGGGAGTTGGATATATAATAGGGGAAGGAACACAACACAACCCCCCATTTGGGACATTGATGGTTAAAGGAGATTTAAAGCAAATGGATGCAAGATTTATAAGAGCTGCTACAATGCCAAGGTATGGGAGCACATTATACATTGGTTTAGGAATTCCAATCCCTGTTTTAAATGAAAAGATAGCTGAGAGATGTGCTATTAGAGATGAATATATAGAAGTGCCAATCTATGATTATGGAACTCCAAGGAGAGATAAGCCATTAATTGCTAAGACAAACTATAAAGTGTTAAGAAGTGGGAAGATAACATTAAATGTAAATATAGATGGGAAGACAATTGAAAAGACAGTGAAAACTGGTTCGGTATCAAGTTATAAGATGGCGAGGGAGGTTGCTGAAACCCTAAAACAGTGGATTTTGGATGGAAAGTTTTTACTAACTGAGAGGGTTGGTAAATTAGGAAGGTCTGAAAACAAGCCAATGAAGTCACCAATAACATTAGTTAAGGATATTTTAAGCAAACCACCAATAACTGCTCCAAGTAATATTACAATTATGGAAGCCGCTAAGATTTTGATAAAGCATAATATAAATCATCTTCCTATAGTTGATGAACATGGAAAGTTGGTTGGAATTATTACATCATGGGATATAGCCAAAGCTCTTGCACAAAACAAGAAGACAATTGAAGCGATTATGACAAGAAATGTAATAACTGCTCATGAAGATGAACCAGCTGACCATGTGGCAAGAAAGATGAGCAAACACAACATTTCAGGAGTTCCTGTAGTTGATGACTATAGAAGAGTTGTAGGAGTTGTAACATCTGAGGACATCTCAAGATTATTCGGAGGGAAAAAATGAGGAAGAGAATATACTACTGGACAGCTTCAGAGCATATAAATAAGCCAGTTATCTCCGATACAATATTAAATACGGGAGTTAAGATAAATATTTTAAAGGCAAAGGTAGAGCCACAAGAAGCATTTTTGATATTGGAATTGTTTGGTAGCAAAGAAACAATAGAAAAAGCTTTAAATTATCTATCAAAATTTGGGGAAGTTGAGGAAAT
>JBDOKN010000159.1:0-3002 GCA_039833665.1 Methanocaldococcus sp. | reverse complement strand
TATAGCCATCCCTCTAACTGTGTTTATAGCCACAAGTCCATCCACTCCAGCATCTACAACCGCCTGAGCTATCTCAATAATATCTGTAACATTTGGTGTTAATTTGGCAAAAACTGGAACTTTAACAGATTTTTTTACTGCCTTACAAACACTATAAGACAAATCTGGATTCTGCCCAATTGTTGCTCCATAACCCTTAGCATGAGGGCAGGAAATGTTTAGCTCAATAATATCCACATACTCCTCCATCTTCTTAGCTACTTCAGCAAACTCCTCCTCATCTTTGCCATAAATTGAGCCAATAATTCTAACATCCATCCTATTTAATTCGTCTCTAACCTCTCTTATCTCTTCCAAATATTCATCAACTCCAGGATTTGGCAATCCCATGGCATTTAAAAAACCACCATAAACCTCAACTATTGTTGGATTTTTATGTCCTGGATTTGGATTTAAACCAATGGACTTTGTTGTTACAGCCCCAGCTCCTCCTTTGGCTATTCTTTTTAATGCACTCCCTGTTTCTCCCATTATTCCACTTGCTAAAAAGACCGGGTTTTTAAACTCTACTCCACATAAATTTATTTTCAACATATATTCACCCAACCAAAAGTTTTAAATACTAATTCTTATGGTATAATGATATTAAATTTTTGATGGCAATATGTAAATTATAAAAAAATAATAAAAAACTTTTAACTGATTTTTCGCCAATTAAAACATGAACGCACAATTTTGAATATATTATTTCATCAGATAATCTATTAAATATAAAAGGTGGTATAAACATGCCAGCACCAAGATACAGGTCAAGGTCATACAGAAGGATATATAGAAGAACACCAGGAGGAAGAATAGTTATCCATTATAAGAGAAGAAAGCCAGACAAACCAAAATGTGCTGTTTGTGGGGCTGAATTACACGGAGTTCCAAGAGGAAGACCTGTTGAGATAAGAAAATTACCAAAATCACAGAGAAGACCAGAGAGACCTTATGGAGGTTATTTATGCCCAAGATGCTTAAAGAGGTTAATGATTCAAAAAGCAAGAAACCTCTAAGCAAAGGTTTATATAACAAAAAATTATTATAATTGTTAATCCATTTTGGATGGGTGAATAGATGATAATCACCATCGGGGGGCTACCAGGGACTGGCACAACAACAATTGCAAAGATGATAGCAGAAAAATATAATTTAAAGCATGTATGTGCAGGATTTATATTTAGAGAGATGGCAAAAGAGATGGGAATGGATTTGCAGGAATTCAGCAAGTATGCAGAACAACATAAAGAGATTGATGAGGAGATAGATAGAAGACAGGTGGAGATAGCAAGGCAGGGAAATGTTGTATTAGAAGGAAGATTAGCGGCGTGGATGCTTTTAAAAAATGGAATTAAGCCAGATTTAACAATCTGGTTTAAAGCCCCCCTTGAAATTAGAGCTGAAAGAATTAGTAAAAGAGAAAACATAGATAAAGAGATTGCTTTAAAAAAGATGGTTGAGAGAGAAGCAAGTGAGAAAAAAAGATATAAAGAAATTTATAATATAGATTTGGATGACTTATCTATTTACGATTTAGTTATTGACACTTCAAGATGGAATGTAGAGGGAGTGTTTAATATTGTCTCCTCTGCCATTGATAATTTAACAAAATAAATTTAAAGAGGGGATGATATTAAACCTCCCTCATTGGAGGATGAGTTGTGATTCGCGAGAGTCACAACAACAAAAATGAGGTGAGGTAAATGCCAGCCATTGAAGTAGGGAGAGTTTGTATAAAAACAGCAGGAAGGGAAGCAGGAAAAGTTTGCGTTATCGTAGATATCTTAGATAAAAACTTTGTTGTAGTTGATGGATTGGTTAAGAGAAGAAGATGCAACATAAAACACTTAGAACCAACAGAGAAGAAGGTTGATATTCAAAAAGGTGCCTCAACAGAAGAAGTTAAATTAGCTTTAGATGCGGCAGGATTATTAAAAGAAGAATAAATTAATTTTTATTTTTCTTTTTTTATTTTTGAACATTATATTTATAAATCTAAATTTATATATATAAAAACTTTAAATAACAATTTAAAACAAAAATAAAATTAAACAAATAAATTTTTGGTGGGGCTTATGCTATTTAACATCTTTAAAAAATCCAATAAAAAGAAATTAGATGAGTTTTTAGATGAAAATAAAGATAAGGTCTTAAAATTAGAGCTAAATAATCCAATAAACTGCTTATGCGACTTCACTTACAACTTTATATGGCAAAGTGATTTTAACCCAGAAACTAAGATAAAAGAAAATATTACCTTTAAGACCCTCGTAGAGCATTTGAAAAATGGAGGAGTAGTTTATATTAAAGGAAATGTGGGAAAAAGATTCTGCTCCTCTATGGGAGTTGATTTAAGATACTTTGGTGGAAGCGGAGGAAGGATAAAAGTGGGGACTGTTATAGTGGATGGAGATGTCGATACAAGATTTGGAATAAGTATGTTATCTGGAACCGTCTATATTAACGAGAGAAATAGTATAAAAGAGCCGATGGGGAATGTTATTGAAGTTGAGAGCGATATAAAAGGATATAGGAAATTCATATCCATAACTGAGTTTGTTGAATATAGATATAGAGAGGAAAAACTCTCAAAGCCAAATAAATTTGATAAAAATAAAGGAATTTTAGAGATTAATGATAAAATAAAGAGAGATACTGTTGGGGCAAGATTAAATGAAGATAAGACAATTATAGTTAATGGAGATGTTGATTTATCAACTGGTATTTTAATGAAGAATGGGAGAGTTATTGTTAATGGAAACGCTGGAAAAAATACGGGAGCTGTTTTAAATGGAGGACTTGTTATAATTAATGGAGATACTAATGACTTTACTGGTTTTGAGATGAAAGATGGAATAATCGTTGTTGATGGTAATGCGGGGAAATTTTTAGGGGCTAAAAAGAAAGGAGGAGTTATATACGCAAGGGATGGGAAAGAAGTTCCCCCCACAAAAAGATAT
>JBDOKN010000158.1:0-1593 GCA_039833665.1 Methanocaldococcus sp. | reverse complement strand
CCTTTAGTTGTTTTAATTAAAAACTTCTTTGGAATTTTTTCTGCCTCTCTTTTGATTCCTTTTATTATAACTATGTTTGCTCCCTCTTTGTAGTATTCATCCTTTATTACATCCCTCAATGTCTCTCCAACCTTTTCTTTTCCATTTACAATTACCTTTGCCATAGTTTCACCAAATTATTTTGAGATTATTATTGTTTTTATATTACTCATCTCTTCCATTGCATATTTAACCCCTTCCCTACCTAAGCCACTCTTCTTAACCCCTCCAAATGGCATATTATCCTGCCTAAACAATGATGAATCGTTTATAACTACTCCCCCAAACTCCAAGTTTTCGGCAAATTTTAATGCCTTATTTATATCGTTTGTGAATATAGCTGAATGCAACCCATACTCTGTGCTGTTGGCTATATCAATCATCTCCTCCTCATTAGTTCTAATTATTGGAACTACTGGGGCAAATGTCTCAGTTTTACATAAAACACTATCTTTATCAACTTCCAATATTGTTGGGTAAAAGATAGCTTTATCTCTCTTTCCTCCCAATAATAACTTGCCTCCTTCATCTATGGCTTTCTCTACAATCTTTTCAACCCATTCTGCATGTTCAACACTTATTAACGGCCCAACATCAGTTTTCTCATCCAATGGATTTCCTACATTAAGTTCTTTAGCTTTATTTACAAACATCTCTATAAACTTATCTGCTATACTCTCATCAACTAAAATCATTCCAACAGAGATGCAAACCTGCCCAGCATAGATAAAGCTTCCTTTTATCAATGCATTAACTGCTTTATTTAAATCAGCATCCTTTAAAACGATATTTGGATTAACTCCTCCCAATTCCAAGGAAATCTTTTTAAAGCCAGCTTTTTTAGTAATTAACTCTCCAACTTTTAAGCTCCCAGTGAAAGATACCATACTAACCTTTTCATTAACAACTATCTCATCTCCTACAACCTCTCCAGCCCCTGTAAGTAAGTTATAAACTCCTAATGGGACGTTGTATTTCTTTAAAGCATTTTCTATAATTTTAGCTAACTCTATACAAACAAGGGGAGCTTTTGACGATGGATGATGAACTACAACATTCCCAGTAGCTATAGCTGGAGCTATTTTATGTGCTGAGAGATTTAGAGGATAATTAAATGGAGTTATAGCTCCAACTATACCTACTGGCTCCCTTTTTGTAAATATTAGTTTGTTATCAGACGGAATTACCTCGTCCCTAAACTCCTTAACATAGAAAGCGGCTAATTTAAATGTTCCAATACTTCTTTCAACCTCCACTCTTGCCTGCTTTATAGGTTTTCCTGCATCTATAGCTAATATTTTAGCAAGTTCTTCTTTCTTTTCTTTGATTTGTTTGGCAATGTTCATTAGAATATTGTATCTCTTGGTTATGGAGAGGTTTTTCATAACATCCTTATACTTCTCAGCCACATCTATTGCTTCTTTAACTTCCTCCCTACTTAAAGAAGGGATTTTTTTAATAACCTCTAATGAATAGGGATTAATAACATCCACATCTTCCCTATTTATCCACTTTCCATCAATGAACATAATTTCACCAAAATAAAAAGGATGT